>JAYUGD010000093.1:0-2514 GCA_043767785.1 Zavarzinella sp.
TAAGAAGTTGAACCGCCAAGACGTCGAGTCGCCAAGAAGAACGATTGATTCTTCTTGGCAACTCGGCGTCTTGGCGGTTCATCGTATTACTTGCCCAGACGAATCCCCTTCACGCGAATGCTCGCCCCCTTCTCGCCGCCGGGGGCGGGGTCCAGCCGCAGCCCCGTAATCGTGCCCTTCCATTCGGGCAAGCCCTTGAGTTTGACTGAGTACTCACTGGCCGTGCCGGCATCGAACGCGAATTTCACCGACCGCTCATCCGCGAAGCCGGGTTTCTCGACCGTGGACCAGAAGAGTTGGGCGTCGGCGTTCTTGCCGCGGAAGGCGGCCGAGATGTGAAACACCGGGGCGTCATCGGCCGGCCAGCAGATTGCGGGGCTGATGAGTTGCGGGTCCGGTTGGGACAGGTCAACGACCAGTTCCCCCTTGATCCGCCAGCCGGTGTCGGTGGCATTCACAAGGGTCCAGTGTTGGCGGGCCTTGGCAAAGGCCCAACTCGGGGCGGTCGGCTTCGGGGAGCGCTTCAACGCCTCGGCCCGGATGTCGGCGAGCGTGCCCACGATCAGGAAGTAGGTGAACTCGTACTCGCCATTGTGGTCGAGGTGTTCGGCCATGTTCGGGGCAATGTAGCCCGTGCTGGCGTCGTGCGTGCCGCCGCGGCCGGGCGTGCCGGCGAAGCCGCCGCTGAACGTGTGGCAGCCGGGGTGGCACACGCCGAGGCCGAAGTCGTCGTCGTTGACGAGGGCGGCCCAACACTCCGCGGCGAACCAACTCGTCCACGGGGCGGCGACCGTCGGCTTGTACGTCACCCGCGTGAGCTTGTCGCCGGCGCCGGGCTTGTCGCCCTGGTAGGTGAACAGTCGGTGGTACGGGGCGTTGACATACACGGCCGGCAGTTCTTGCGTCCGGGCGGGGTAGAACGTCTTGTCCTCGCGGTGCAGCGTGATCTTGCTGCGCACCGTCGCCGTCAGCCCGTCGAGCGTGACCCACGATTCAAAGATGCAGTCGGCCGGGACGTTGTCGAGCGGCCACTGCATCGGGGCGCACTTCACGTACAGCTCTTTGCCGTCGTTCTTCGTCTCCAACACCTTGGACGGGTGGCGGTAATCGTCCCCGGCCTGCACCGGGTTCCAGCCGAGGTGCTTCCAGTGCTCGGCCGGCCTCTTGTCCCCCGCGGCGAACGGGACCGGCCCCGCGTAGTGGGACATTTGAATCTGCCGGCCCCAGTCCCAGTTGTTGACGATGTTGGCGTCCTTGCCCGCGACACTCAGGTAGGTGATCGCCCCGCCGACGGCCAAGTCTGCGCCGAGCTTGACGCGGTCGTTTTCGAGGTAGCTCATCTTCGGCTCCAGCCGCGGCCGGGCGGGTTCCTTGGCTGAGAGATGGGTGAATGTGATGAGGACGCACAGGCACACGAAAAGGCGTATCACGGGGGAACCCTCCGTCAGTCAACGGCCGCGATCAGGCCGATCTCGCGCAGGCGCCGGGCGACGGCCACGCAGGCCATGATCGGGACTTGGATCGCTTCCGACAACTCCGCCAAGTCGAGCGAGCCGTCGGCGTAGGCGCAGAAGTCCTTGATGACGCGCGTTTCTTCGGGCAGCGGGCCGACGGCGCCGAGCGTGCGGTACAGGCCGCGCTTGCTCAACATCGGCTCGCACGGCGTCGTCACGCGGTAACGGCGGTTCTCCTCCAAGACGGTCAGTGCCCGGCGCACGGCCTCATAGCCGCCGGCCAGCCCGGCGGGCGTTACCAGCGTGAGGTCGTCCAGAGAGGTGTGGTATTCGGGGAAGTCGGGCGAGCCGTACTTGCTGCGCATCATCGAAACGACGGGCAAGTCCACGCCGGGGCTGCACAACTGCCGCTCGTCGCTGCCGCGCTGGAGGAACGAGTATTCCTTGAACGCCGGGGCGTACTCCCGCAGGACGGCCCGCGCCACGCGGTCCGGCAGGGTGTCCCCGAACCGCGACGGCATGAACGAGAACGTCCGCTCGTCCCCACAGCACGTCAGCACGAATGCGGCGCGCGTGTCCCGCTTCAGCCGGTCCAGGTGTCGGCTGATGTACGTGATCGCCCCGATGGTCTCCGGCACGAACAACAGGCGGTACGTGTACCGCCGCGGTTGGCTCATTACCCATTGGGCGAGAGCCGTCGCCACCACCGGGCCGGAAAGTTCGTTGTTCGCCATCGACGGGTGGCAGACGTAGGTGGAGAGCAGGATTTCGTCCGCGGTCTCGCCCGGCCACACCCACTCGCCGTAGTTCAGGACGCCGGGGGCCAGCGTGGAGTCGATCTTGACGCGGTACGGCCTCGGCGTCAGGGTACTTCCAGTGCGGGAAGCTTCCGGCGGGTTGGCCCCCCCGGCCCCCCCCTGGCAGGGGGGGAGGAAATCCGGCCGCCGACGTTGGCCCTAGATCAGGGCCATTCCCTTATTCAATTTGGGGGACGCCGATAAGCTGTCGGGCCTCCGCGGGGTGAATTTGGAGCCGCTCAAGGGCTTCCGGACAACTCTTT
>JAYUGD010000094.1:0-7098 GCA_043767785.1 Zavarzinella sp.
GGGCAACGGCACCGCGTGGGCCGCGAAACTCGCCGTCAGGTTGCGCGTCAGCCAGGCGGCGACGGCCTTGCGGTCGGCCTCGGTCAGCGCGATGCCGGCCACCCACTCGGCCTCTTCGACCATCCGCGGCGTGACGGTCTTGAGGCGGGGAGCGGGGGCGTCTTCGACGGTCGCGGCGACGGCCCGGTGGAAGACGGCCGAGCCGACGCCGAGCGCCGCCAGCCCTTGAAGTAAGTCCCGGCGGTGCATCGCGGTTCCTGACGGCTGGGGGTCAACGGTTGAACAAGAACGCCGGGCTGTTGATGAGCGCCCACGCCAAGTCTTGGGCGCCGGTTACGCGCTTGTCGGCGGCGGGCGCGTTGGCCAGCGTGCCGGCGAGGCGGGCGTACTCGGGATCCTTGGCCCGGTGCTGGTTGGTCAACTCGGCCTTTTGGGCCGGCGTCCGCTGGGCGGCCGGGACGGCCAGCATGGCCCGCAGATTGGCCGGCACGCCGTCGGCCAGGCGCGGCTCCTTGTCCGATGTCGCGGAGACGCGGAACTTGCCGATGGTGTGCATTGTGCCGAAGTTCATCGCCATCGTGACGGTGAACGTCGTCCCCGGCTCGTTGGCGGCCGGCGCCTTCAGCTCGAACAGGGCCGAGTTGTTCTTGCCGACCTGCGGGAAGATGGCCCAGCCCGTGGTCGGGTTGCCGTCGATGGCGTTGGCGGCCGGGAACGTGTCCTGCGCGAACGTCGCTTGGCCCTTGTGCAGGGCGACGGACTTGGCCTCGGTGGGCTTGTCGGCCGGGGCGGCCGTCACCGTGAACTCTTGCAGGACAAAGTTGCCGTTCGGCGGCCGACCCGGCCCCTTGGCGGGCAGCTTGTCGTCGGCCAACACGTCGAGCCGCAGGCCGGTGACGTTTTTCAACTTGGTGGTGAACGTCACTGTGTACGTCTCCGTCGGCGGGTTCGGCCCGCTGACGGCGATCGACTGGTCGGCCTTGTTGGCGGTCAGGACGGCCTTGTTCGCGCTGGCGGTCTTGGTCGCCGCCAGCGGCTCCCACGTCGGCAACGTGCCTTGCGCCTGTTCCCACGCGGCCTGTTTCGCGTCCACGGCGGCCTCGTAGGCCTTGAACGCCTTCTCCTTCCCTTGGTACTCGGCCAGCATCGCGGCGTGGTCGGCCTCGCCGGCCTTCAGCGCCTTCAGGCCGGTCTCTATTTCCTTCGGCGTCGGGAAGCGGTTCAGGACGGCGAGGTAAATCTCCTCCACGAACTTCTTGTCGTCCCCGGCGGAGGCCGCGGCGATCTTCGCGATGCGGTTCGCCGGGTCGCGCAGGGCGTCGCCGACGATGGGGCCGTTGACGAGGTTCAGCACCGGCCCGAGCATCATGCTGCTGGACCGCTCGCACTCGCAGGCGCTCTCGCGGACCGGCTTGCCGAACAGGTCCAGGAAGCCGCTGGGCAAGTCCACGGAGCCGTCCAACACTTGGGCGGCCCGCGACCCCGGCGGCAGGCCGGGCAGGCGGGACGTGGACCCGGTCACGCGGTAAATCGCGTCGTACAGGCTCTCGGCCGACAGGCGCCGGGCCATCGCGTGGGAGTAGTTCAAATCGTCCCCGGCGTTCCACTGGTTGGTGGCGACGGAGAGTTGGTACGTCCGGCTCTTGCAGATCAGCTTGATGAGGTGCCGGGCGTCGTGCTTGCTGGCGACGAACTCTTTCGTCAGGTAGTCGAGCAGGGCCGGGTTGGAGGCCGGGTTGCCGGCCCGGATGTCGTCCACGGGTTCGATGACGCCGACGCCCGTGAGGTAGCTCCACACGCGGTTGGCGTAGCTCTTGGCGAAGTACGGGTTCTCCGTGGACGTGATCCACTTGGCCAACTGCACGCGGCGGGTGGCGGTGGCCGCGGCCAGGTCCTTGTGGTCGAACGGGAACTTCGGCTTGGCGTTCTCGCCCGTTCGGATGTGCTTCACTTCCTCGGCCGCCGTGTCCGAGATCACCTCGGCCAGCGGGACGGCCCCCTCGACGGCCGAGCCGCCGATCTTCTGCCCCTTGAACTTCGGGTCCTCGGCGCGCTGCACCTGGGAGAAGTACGAGGCCAGCGAATAGTATTGGTCCTGCGTCCACTTCTCGAACGGGTGATCGTGGCACTTGTTGCAGTTGAAGCGGATGGCCAGGAACAGGTGCGTGGTGTTCTCCATCGCGGCGTCCGGCGTCCGCAGCACCTTGTAGTACGCGGCCTCCGGGTTCGCCACGTTGGACCCGCTGCCCGTGAGGATTTCGTAGGCGAACTTGTCGTACGGCTTGTTGTCGGCCACGGCCTTGCGAATGTAGTCTCGCAGGGCTTGGGCGCCGGCGTCCCCGAGGAACTTGCGGTTGACCTGCAACAGGTCGGACCAGCGGTTCGTCCAGTATTCGACGTAGTCCGGGGAGCCGACGAGCTTGTCCACCAGTTCGTCCCGCTTCACCTTCGTGGGGCGGGGGTCGAGCAGGAACGCCCGCACGACGGCCGGCTCCGGCGGCAGGCCGGTCACGTCGATGTGGACCCGGCGGACGAAGTCGGCGTCCGTACACAACTCGCTCGGCTGAATCTTCACCCGCTTGAGCTTCTCGTACACGAGCTTGTCGATGTCGTTGAAGGCTTCCGGCTCGGCCCAAACGAAGCCGCCGCGGTCCCCCATCGAGACGATGGTGCTGGCCGAGTACGCCCCTTCGAAGCGGGCGAGCATGGTGGCCTCGCCGCGGCGCATGGTCGTCAGCACGCCGGCCTTGTCCACCGTGGCCACGTCGCCGTTGCTGCTGTCGATAAACGCCTCGGCCGTCACGTCGCGCTTGGCGCCGTCCGCGTAGGTGGCGACGACGGCGAACTGCTGCTTCGAGCCGATGGCCGCGATGACCGGGTCTTTCGGCAGCACGTCGATGCCGGTCACGCGCGGGGTGGCCAGGTCGAACTTGGCCCCTTGGGCGATCCACTGCCTCACGAGTTCGTAGTTCGGGTCGCCCGGCTGCCACAGCACGCCGCCGACGTGGGCGACGGCCCCGGCCGGCTTCATAATCATGAGGCTGCGGTCCGGGGCGGCCCGGTTGAAGCGCCGGCCTTCCAAGTCGTCCGTGAAGGCCCGGTGGTCGTAAATCGGGTCGTACCCGCGCAGGGAGAGTTTGAACCCGTTCTTCCCCTCGGCCGAGCCGTGACACGTCCCGCCGTTGCACCCGAGCTTCGAAAACACCGGCTGCACGTCGCGGATGAAGTTGACCGGAAACACGTCCTTCTGGCCGCTGACCGTCACCGGCACGTCCAGCGTCTTGCCGCCGACGGTGGCCTTGATGACGGCCGCCCCGTCCGCCGCGGGCCGCACCAGGCCGGCCGCGGAGACTTTCGCGTTCGCCGGGACTTCGACCTTGGCCATCCGCGTCACGTCCACCACGTCGCCGTTGTCGAGCGTGGCTGACAGCAGCAATTGCGTGTACGCGAACGGGTTTTTCAGGGCGACGGCCGCCGGCTTGGCTTCCAGTTTGGCGACGGTGCGCCCGGCCGGCAGACTCTCTTGGGCGACGGCGGCGAGCGGGAGCCACGCGGCCCCGGCGAGGAGAACAACATACTTCATTGCAAGCACCTGCGGGGCGGGAGAGTCCAAGGAGACGGACGGTCGCCGACGTGGGGGCGGCGACCCGGCGGCGGGGGGCATCAACCAGTTGTTAAGTGTACCAGACCGGGCGGGGGTGAGTCAACGACGCGGTCGGACTTGTCCCGGCCGGCCCTTGCACGTTTCCGGGCGCCGGGCGATAATCTGAAGTATTACGATTCGGAGGTTGCGATGCCGTCGCCGTTTCCCGGTATGAACCCGCATTTCGAGACCGCCAACGGGTGGCGGGACTTCCACAACAACTTTTTAGTAACGCTCCAGCGGGCGCTGGCGAAGCAGTTGGCCGGCCGCTATTTCGTGAGATGTGAAATGCGGGTGACATTCCACGAGCCGACGGACGAAGACGCCTTTGCCGGCGTCGCCGTCGCAGACGTAGGCATTTCGAGTGAAGCCGCCGCCCGGTTCGGCGGCGCCGGGACAATGACGGCCCCGATGCGGCTGACCATGCCGACACTGGAAGAAGATCGGGACCGGTGGCTGGAGGTCTTCGAACTTGACACGGGCCGGGTGGTCACGCTGATCGAACTGCTCAGTCCGAGCAACAAAGCGAACGGCCGCGGGCGGGAAGAGTACCTCGCCAAGCGGCTACAAATTATGCGGAGCGACGCGCACTTCGTCGAAATCGACTTGCTGCGGGGCGGGGAGCGCCCGGCCCCGCCGGATCTGCCCGACTGCGACTATTACGCCTTGGTGAGCCGAGAGGAGGACCGGCCGTCGATGGGATTCTGGCCAGTCGGCCTGCGAGACCGGCTCCCCGACATCCCGATTCCGCTGCTCTCGCCGGACGCCCCGGCGGTGGTCGATCTGCAAACGATTTTGGACGTCACTTACGACGAGGCGGTTTACGAGTACGTGATTTACCGCCGCAGGCCTGAGCCGCTGCTATCCCCGGCCGACGCCGCGTGGGCGGCCGGCTTCGTCCCGGCCGGGCGAGGACGGGACGGCGGTTAAAGGCGGCTCATTGGCAAAGGCAGCGCGATGGCTCAAGCACTCGGTCCCGTCTCATGGGAAAGGATGGTCAACGCCGTGGAAAAGGTCCGCGACCGATTGACGCGCGCGGCGGCGGCCCTCGACGGGCAAGCCGTGCCCTACGCCGTGGTCGGCGGGAACGCCGTCGCCGCGTGGGTGTCTCGCGTCGATGAAGCGGCCGTGCGAAATACGCAGGACGTGGACATCCTGATCCGCCGGGCCGACCTGCCGGCCGCGACCGCCGCGATGGCCGCCGCCGGGTTCAGACACCAAGAAGTGGCCGGCGTGGATATGTTCTTTGACGGGGAAACGGCCGGCCCGCGCGACGTGGTTCACGTCGTTTTCGCCGGGGAATACGTCCGGCCCGACTACCCATACCCGACGCCCGAAGTGACCGAGCGTGAAGCCGGCGGCCCATTCAGCGTCCTTTCGCTGGCCGCCCTTGTGCGGATGAAACTCACGTCGTATCGCCGCAAGGACCAAATGCACTTACTCGACCTCTCGGCCGTCGGCCTGATCGGCACCGATTGGCTGATGCGGGTGCCCGCCGACTTGGCCGAACGGCTGCGGGAATTGCTGGCCGACCCGGAGGGGTGAGAGTTGGGTTTTGATTGCCCGAATTCTTAGAGGCTTCAGAAGACTTGACGATCCGGGCGTGGGTGGGAGCCTCTGTCCTCACGCTACGCGTGAGGACAGAGGCTCCCACCCGCGGGAGACAGGCCCTATAGACGGGAAGCCAATCCTCACGCGGAGCGTGAGGAGTACATTCGGCCGCCGCCGACGTTCTTTGTTTCTGACCGCCCTCACACGAATTCCGGGTACGGCCGTCCCAGCCGCTTCACCCGTTCGTGCCTGGTCAGCGCCCGCGTGACGGACAGCGTGTCGGAGTCGGCCAGGTCCACAAAGCGGGGCGTCGGGTAGGCGTGGCCGCCCTCGTCGGCCAGCAGGGACATCATCGGCTTATTGGCGAGGGCCAAGGTCTGGCGTGGGTCGCGGGTGTTGAGGACCACGCCGGTCGAGCCGTCGTTGAGTTCCACCACAGTGCCGGTGGGGTAGAAGCCCAGTACCAACAACTTCTCGGCGGAGGGGCGGTCGAGTTTGCCGGCATCCGCCAACAGCATGACTTCCGTGAGGGCGGCGCGCGGGTCGTAGGCGGCGCGGTGCGGGCGCGGGGCGTTCAGGGCGGCGTACACGTCGGCGACGGCGACCATGCGGCCCAGCGGCGACACTTGGGCGTGCTTCAGGCCCATTGGGTAGCCGGTGCCATCGCTGCGCTCGTGGTGGGCGGCGACGGCCTCGGCCAAGCCGCCGAGCATCGGCAGCTTGGCCATCACGAGTTCGGCCCCGTGGCGGGCGTGGGCTTCCAGATATCGCTTCTGCTCGGCCGAGAACGGCTTCGGCTGTTGCAGCACGGCCGGGTCCACGCGCAACATGCCGGCGTCTTGCAGCAGGGCCGCCAGCACGACTTCGTGAAGTTTGCCCCGCCAGTCCGCGTCGTTCCGCAAGGCGCGGGAGATGACTTGGGCGCAGTTTAGCGCGTGGGCGGCGACGAACCGGGCCGGCGGCGGCAACGTGGGGCCGCCGAGATACGCCTGCGATACGCCGGGGGGGACGTACAAGAACCGCAGCGGCTTGGCGGCCTCTTGCGTCATCAACCCGTGGACGATGTCGTACAGCGGCTCCGGGTCGAGCGGCCCGTCGGATTGATCCAAGGCCGTGAGGAAGCCGGCGAGTTGGTCCACGCGGGACGCATCGGCCCGGTGGCTTTCCAGCGCGCCGGCCAACAGGCCGAAGCGGCGGTGGGCGGCCTCCAGCATCGTCTCCAAGCCTTCGCACAGCCGCATTTGCTCGGTGGCCGTGTCCGGGAACGAGAGGGCGTAGCGCACCGAAGCTTCCGTGAGGGCGGCCGTTTCCCGGTAGTGGACGACCAACGGGTCGCCCTCGCTGACCTGCCCCTCGTCGTCCGCGGGGGAGCCGGCGAGCAACGGGTCGTCGGCCACGGAGCGCAGGCGCGTCACCAAGCCTTGGGCTTCCATCAACAAACGGCGGGCGCGGTTGCACAGTCGCGTCGGGGCGGCGATCCGCTCTTCGGCCCCGGCGAGTTGCCGCAGGGATTGTTCCAAGATGGCCTGATTGCGCGAGCCGGCCGCCACTTTCGCGGGCAGGGCGTCCCCCATCGGGATTTTGACCGTGTCCGGGATCGGCGTGGGGGCGTCCGGGGCGATCAGCCGGGGCATGGCCTCGATGCGCTTGCGGAACTCCGCGATCCGGTTCAGCAATGTGCGGGTGTCGGTCACGGCTTGGTCACTTTCCCACGAACGGTCAACGCGGCGTCCCCGGGACAACATCGACCGACCGGCCCCCTCTGCTTGACAATTGTTCCGGCGTTGCCGATTCTGCGGGGGGCCGCCTGACTTGTCCGGCCTGCCAACATGTCAAGCGGCGCGGGAGGCGGTAAGATGGTGAGGAAAGGCAACCTCACCCCCTAACCCCCTCTCCGAAGCGGA
>JAYUGD010000095.1:0-2512 GCA_043767785.1 Zavarzinella sp.
GAGATTGCCTTTGCGGCGGCCGTCGTAAAAAATCCCCCACAATCTTGGCCACCTTCCTCCCCTCACTCGCATTGGGTAATGAAGCCCCCGCCCGGAGACCGTGCCGTGACGCGCACCGGCCCGCTCGACTTGCCGGACGTGCTGCGCATCGGCGTCCAAGTGGCCCGCGGGCTGGTCGCGTTGCTCGTCAGCGCTGGCGACCCGGCGACCGGCAAGCACGCGGACGAGATCCTCGCCGCGTGACCGGCCAGGCAGGCATTGATTTTCAGGCCGTTACTTCAAGAACACCGGAGCCGACGGGATGTCGTCTTCCGCGGACGGCGCGCCGGCCGGGGCCGGCAGTTTGGCGGGGGGCGCGACGATTTGTTGATGGCCGACCGGCACGGCCGGATAAGCGCCCAAGCCCGCCGGGGCGGTCAAGCCCGGCAATGTCGGGCCGGCCGGCGCTTTGCCCAACGCGGGCGGCAGCGGTTCCGGGGCGCGGCTGGCCGGCGGCAACGCCGGGGCGTCCGGCATCGGGACCGTGTACGGCGCCGGCGCGTTGAACGTCGGGGCGCCGCCTTGGGCCGGCGGCGGCTGGTCGAAGAGTTCCGTCGTCACGGTGATCGGCCCGTTCGGCCCTTGGATCACGGAGACGTTCGGCTGCGGCGCCGGGGCCGGCGTCACCGCGGCGGCCGGCGTGTACAGCGTCGCCGGGCCGGGCGGCGGGGCGAACGTCTGCGGCGGGTACTGTTGCGGATATTGCGGCGGGTACTGCGGGGCCATTTGCATTTGCGGTTGCATCATGCCCGGCTGCTGGTAGCCGACCGGGTAGACCATGCCGCCGGACCCCATGACCGGCTGTGGCTGTGACTGCTGAACCATCCCTTGCGGGTAGCCCATTTGCATTTGCGGCATCCCTTGCGGGTAGACCATTTGCATCTGCGTCTGCGGCGCCATCATGCCGGGTTGCATCATCGGCAGGTTCTGCCCGGCCTGCACGCGGCTAAACGCCGGGGAGGCGGGCATCATGGCCGGCATGTTCGGGTGATCCATCGCCTGGGCGCCCGCGAACGGGCTGGCGAACTGCGTGCCCGGCGCCTGACACCCGACCAGCCCGCTCAGGCACAGCCCGGCGCCCGCGAGCATTCCGCGCTTCCATTTCCGCTGCCACATGGGACGCTCCTCCCCGGAACTCGAAAATCAAATCAGGGTGACGGTTGGCCTTACTTCGCCACGCCGGCGCCCGGGACGCCCGGCACCGGGTTCGGGTTCTTGGCCCGGTCGCGGTCGCGCGGGTTGAGGAGGCCGGCGGCCTCTTCTTGGTAGGAGAGTTCCTTCGTGAGCGGGAAGTCCGGCTCCTCGGGGAAGTATTGCGGCGGGTGCCCTTCCAGGTAGTGGCCGGACGGCAGCGTCATGCCGCCGATCCACGTCTGGCAGCCCGTCGCCCCGACGACGGCCGTGGCCAACGCCGCGAAGCCCCACATCCGCAAACCGCGAATCGTCATGGTCGTTGCCCCCGCCGGCCCGCTCGCGCGGCCGGCCGCCCGGAATCTCATGGTCTCTCTTTCGGCCGCCGGCCGGGCGCAATTGAGGGAATTTGCCGAGTGAGCGGAAAAAACTGGCCGCACCGTGAGCGCCGGGGTTGCCGAGATTGCCAAGGGCTCCGGTTTGGCCGGGCTTTGACGGCCGGGCGAGCCAGCCCGTCACTTCCCGCCCAACACTTCGCACGTCTCTTCCAGATGCTTCGACAACACCGCCCACGGGTTGGCGGCCTTCGGGTCGTTCGCCCGGAATACCCCCTCGGTGACGTAGACCCACTTGGCGTACTGGCGGGCCATTTGCAGGGCGGGCTTGTCGAGTTTCTCCTGCGAGTGCACCAACACCGCCCGCGTGAACGGCGGGTAGTCCGAATAGCCGCCGAAGTAATCCCCCTTCAGGCGTTCCTCTTTCGGCCAGGCGTTTCCCTCGTGGACGACGATCACGTCGGCGGCCTCGGCGGCGAAGTAGCGGCCGGGCGTCTCCGCGCCGGGGTTGGCGACCGTGGGCCAGTACCCGGCCGCGTGGGCGTGCTTGGTCAGCGCCACTTGATGACTGACGGCCGCTTCTTTGTCCTCGTAAATCATCTCGTCGAAGAAGATGCCCTGGGCGCGCGGGTACATCTGTTGCCAACGGTCAATGTCCGTCGTCACGTCGCCGGCCAGGCGTTTGCCGTACGCCGTGGAGACGTACCCCAACACCACGCACCCGGCGCCGACCAGCCGGTCGATGGCCTTCGTGTAGTTGGCATCCACGTCATTCCCCGGCCCGGACGCCGGGTTGATAATCACCCACATTGGCACCGTCTCGTACCGCCGCTTCACGGCCATCAGCCGGTTGTACACGGCATTCTTGTGGACGTCGGCCGGGTAGACGTACAGCGGGACAAGGACGCCCGTCCGCTCTTGGGCGCGGCGGTGGAACTCTTGGGCTTTGCGCAAGCGGGCGGCCGGCTCTTCCGCGAGGGTTGGGGTGGCGAGGAGCAAGAGGAGGA
>JAYUGD010000096.1:0-2510 GCA_043767785.1 Zavarzinella sp.
GACTTCGGCCCCGGCGGCGCGGCGGATGTCTTGCAGCAGCTCGCGCAGGTCGATGGCCCGCATCCCGATGCCCAGCGACTTCAGCCCTGCCCCCAATTCCTTATCCAGCGCTTCAACGTCCGCGGCGGTCTGAAGCGTCGGCACCGCGTTGGCCCCGGCGATGACGATGAAGCAGCGGCCACCCTCAATGTGGGCTTCACACTGCTCGTCGGAGTGGAACTCTGTCGCCAGCGATTGAGCGACCAGTAGCGCCCACCCCGACGACACCCCCAAACCTTCTAGCGTCGGCACCATCATGGCCGCCAGGACGTGCCGCACGCCCCACCGGCTGCTACGGCCGCCCGGTCCGCGGACCGCGGCCGGCTTCACTTCCAGAACGTCCTTGGCGAAGCGCTGGAAGTAGGAAGACGACACGTCGCACAAGTACCCGGCTTGCGAACTCGTAATCAACATCGGCGGTCCCCCAGGGCGTGACGGCGCTGCACCCCGGCATTATATCCTAACGTGAACTCGCGCTTCAATAGCGATTTCGCAAAAACTTGTCGCGTGGTCTGCCGAGCGGGTCAAACCAAAATACTTTAATTTTACTTGACAGCGGACAAGCTTATCCGCTTTGTCAAAGCTCCAGTTTCAGAAGTGCCCGTTCCACGTCGGCCGCGTGGTCCGGGTTCCGCAGGTCCATGCCGCCGGGCGCAGCGTCCGCGAAGGTGCGGACTTCCGTCCGTGGCGACCGGTGCAGGATCAGGTAATCTCGGTGGCGGTCCGTCCCCGCGAACTGGACGCGGACCGCGGCCCGTCGGATTCGCGACGGCCCCGACTTGCCCGCCGGGATGATTAGGACGGTGATTTCACTCACCACGCGCCGGATCGCGGATCGCACCTTCAACTTCATTTCGTCGCTGCCGTCGGTCTTCATCAGGCCCGACAGCGTGAGGATTTCGCCCAAGGTTTCGGCCACCGGGTTCGCGGCTTCGCGCTGCGCTTCGTTGCGATCTTCGATCAGTTTGCGGAGCTTGGCGTTCAACTCGCCCAGCTTCGCGGCCACCACGTCAACGATGTCCGGGTTGTCCATTTTCGCCGACCACGCCCTGACGAGCGCTTCGGTTTCGGCGATCTCCCCACCCAGTCGCTTCACGCGCTGCGTGGCGTCGCTGTCCTCTCCCGTCACGTCGGACACGGTCACTTCCGCCAACCCACACAGGATCGCTTCGTCCAGGGCGGGCGCCGGGAACGATGTCCACAGGCCGCCGTGCCCGGACTTCGCGGCGACGGGAATGACGACGGGGGGCCGGCCGGCCTGCCGCCAGTAGGTCAGCGCACCGCCGTCGCGTGCGTCCTTCAGAAGTCCGGCCAACAGGTTAACGTGAGTGCCCTTCCGGCCCTTGCCCACGGCCCCCCGCGTCTTGATGGCGGACTGGGCCGCGTGGAAGGTGGATTCGGTGATGACCGGCGGGAAGTAACCCGCCACCGGTTCGCCCGGACGTTCGGCTTCTTTGTTCGGAAGGTACTCCCCGATGGTCGAACGCGATGTCAGCACGTAGTAGACGGTGGTGTTCGACCACTTGACCGCCCTGCCCTTCATCGTGGCCCGACCCATGACGGGCACCTTCCCCGCGTTCATGGTGAGCGCGATGCCCCGCGCCCCGTGCCCTTCGAGAGCCAGGGCGAAAATCCGCCGGACGGTATCGGCGTGCCCGTTCAGCACCAGTTTCCCGCCCTTCTCCGCGATCCATCCCGGCAACTTTTTGGTGACGATCTTGGTTCCGGCTTCCTTCTGTTTGCGCTTCCACGCGGCCCCCACCCGTTCCGATTTCATCTTCGATTCGGAGTTGCCGCGGCTGAGTTCGAGTAGCGCCAACATGATGTGTGTCATGTCGGCCTTCTGGTCGTACACGTGTTCGTTCGGGTGTAGCTGCACGATCCGAATTCCCGACATGAGGATTGACGTGAACAGGTTCACCGCCGGAACGATGTCCTCACGGGTCAACCGGTCGAGCGATTCCAGAATGAGGAAGCTGCCCTCTTGAATGCGGCCCGTCTTCACGGCCTGAAGGAACGCGGCCAGCGCGTGCGTGTCGGCGTTCTCGGCCTTGCGGTGCTTACCCTTGAACGCGCTGACACCCAGATCGGTCATCCGAATCGACGTGTCGAGTGCGACATTGCTCCGGGTACACCACGCGGCGGTTGATTCGGTTTGCCGACGGAGCGAGTCCCCGGCGGCTTGCTGGGGGGAACTGAATCGCAAGTAAGAGTAGGCGGTGGCGGTCATGTCCGTACCTCTTTGGTGGGGTACGGTAATTGTAACGAAATCGAATATTAAGTCAACATGTACTGCACGTAGCTGAGTGCGCCGTAGCTGAGCGTCAGCAACACGAGGCTCCGGTTGCGGAGCAGCCCGACCGCTTCCCGGAGCGTGGCCCGCGTGCGCGGCGGTGCCGTGCCCCCGGCGCTCACGAGGTGCCGTTCCGCGGCGTTCGACCACCGGTGTTCCGCCGGCGCGTCCGCGGACA
>JAYUGD010000097.1:0-7078 GCA_043767785.1 Zavarzinella sp.
GTCTCCACCATAGCGCGGCCCGCGAATCCTGTCGCCCCCGCCGGCCGATTTTTGCACAAGCTCTCCGCGTGAGGACCGGCTTCCCGCCCGAGACGACCGATTCCCGTAGGGGGAAGCCGATCCTCACGCGGAGCGTGAGGAGTACAAGGGGCGACCGAGAAAGATCAATCGTGGCCGCGTGCGGTATAGCCTATCACATCCTCACGGCATCGTTATCTCAATCACCTGCACGTCGCCGGGGTGGACGGTCACGCGGATTTCGGTGTGGCCCCCCGTTTCGACGGCCAACTTCGTCAACGCGGACACTTCACGCACATTCTTGGCGGCCGTTCGCGTCTTGACGACAACGTCCACGGCCTGCCGGCGGTCCACGCGGGCGACGCCGTTCTGAGTTTTGTCCACCCCGCGGTTGTTCATGAGCATGACCAAGTAGCCGTCCTTAGTCTTGTTCACCTGATACATCAGTTCCCCGTTCAGCGGGTCGCCGTTGGGCAGCCGGACATCCACGGGCAACAGCTTCTGCGTCAGGCCGTTCATCAGGTAGGGAAGGGCCGGGTGGGCGCGTTCGTCGAGGCCGAGGCCGTGCGGGACGAGGACCGTAATCACCGCCCCGTCGCCGACCTTATTCCGCACCACCAACGGCGCCTTCAGCGATGCCCAGGCCAACACTTCTGCGCCTTGCAGAGTAACACGCTCCACTCGGAAGGGAGTCGTGGGTTTGGCTTCACTGTCCCCGGTGTTCCAGTCGCTGGCCGTGTCGAACGTGTTCGACCCCGCGAAGCCGAGGAAGGCGTCGGACAATCCTTTCTTGGCGACCGTGTTCACCACCAGCGTGCCGCCCGCTTTCACGTAGGCTTCCAGTTCGGCAGTCGTCGCCCCGCCGAGTTCCACGTCCCCGGCGGCCCACACGACCGGGTAATTCCGCAGAGCCTTGAGCCGGTCGGGGCGGTCCACCAGCACATCGAAAATGTTGCCGTACCGGCCGCTCGGCATGCTCTGCACGTCAGGGGCGGCGGGCATTCCTTCGACGACGCCGGTCGGGTGCCAGGCGACGTTGAAGAGTTCCCGCAGTTCGCGGTCGGCCATATTCTCGGGGAAGAAGTGCAGCATCTTGCACTCGTTGTTCACCCGGTCGTAGCCGTTGCCGTAGCTCAAGAGGAAAGCGACCGGCGTGACGGGTTCGCCGCGGTCCGGCACACGGTCCGCGAAGGCCAGGAAGTCTTCCGTCGCCCGGCCGTAGGGGGAGAGTTGCACCGGGTGCTTGCCGGGGCCGGGCAGCATCCACTGGTTGTTCAGGCCCTGCTCCCAGAAGATCGCGGACGCCCCGCTCAGGTGGTTCAGGTAGTACATCTTGCGGTACCAGCCGATGCTGACGCCGTCCGTCACGGCGTACTTGCTGTGGAACCAGCTCGGCGCCCCGCGCGGCACGACCGGGTTCTGCGTGAAGTAGTTGCAAGAGTCCCCGAAATTGCCGCTGGCGTAGTTGATCCACGCCCCGCCGTACTGCCGGGCCGCCCCGCGCTCGAACGCGATCCGCATGGGCGTGTGGACGTTCGTGGCGTCCAGTTCGTACCCCGTCACCTTCGCCCCGGTGTGCTGGTTCAAGTGGGCGAGGGCGATGCTGTTCACGGACATGCACGAGATGCCCTTGGCCCAGTGACTTTCCGGCACGGGACACTTGTAAATCTTCGACCACGCCTCGGCCTGCTTGGCGACGAGGTGCTTGCCGAGCAGATCAACGTGCTCGCGGCGCTTGTCGCTCAACGGCTTGTCCGGCATGCCGACGCCGCCGGTTCCCAACGCCTCGCCGTGGACGTAGCCGAGGAACTGGCCGGCCAGCGGGCCGGTGAGGGCGGCGTAGGTGGCGGGGCCGGACTTGTCCGTGTAGTTGCCGCTGGCATAATTCGTCATGATGTAGAACGGCGACTTGGTCTTCTCCAGCCAAGCACGCAGCGTTGTTCCGGGGGACAGGTCCGGCGAATTGCCGAGGTAGAAGCCGGGGACCAAGTGCGGTGAGGAGATGATCGGCAAGTCTTTTCGGCCGGCGAACTGCTGTTGAAATTTGTCTCGGATGTCGGCCGGTGATGACAAGTTGAAGAACAGGTCGTACTTGCTCATGTCGGCGGCTTTGAGGGTGTCCCACTTCTTGGCGTCGTAGTCCACGGCCGTCCACATGGCGAAGTCGCGGCCGCCCACGGCCGGGCGGGAGAAGGTCGGGGCCGGCAGCCCTTTGCCGCGCCACAAGTCCCCGTTCTTCGGCTGCATCGCGAACGAGTCGAGGTACGCGAAGGGCGGCTTCTCCCGGCCGTTCGGCACATAGATGAGATCGGTGGTCAGCAGCACCGCATCGACTTGCCGCCACGCTTCGCCGGCTTTGATAATGTCCAGCGTGAGAACGGCCTCGCCTTCCGGCAGGTCGCACTCGAACGACTGCCACCCGAACGAGAAGCCCCAATACAGTTGGTACTCGTCATTCTCTGGCACGGCCAGGGTGACGCCGAACTCGTGGCTGATGAGAGCCTTGCCCTTGCGTGACAGCGTGAGCGTAAACGGCTCCGTCTTCTTGCGATGATCGACGTAGCGCACCCACACGCGGTACTTGCCCGCCCGCGGGACGATGATGTTCCGCCCGCACGTCGCCTTCGTCTCCGCGGCGGGGACGCCCATTGAGTTCCATTCACTCTCGCCCCCTTGCGTCCACTCCGGGCTGATCCCCGGCCCGGCAATGCCCCACGATCCCGTCGGCTTGGCTTCCCCGGTCCAGTAGCCGAAACTCCCCTTCACTCCGTCAAACCATTCCGGCTCGTACCACAGGTGGATCGGCTTTTCGGCGGCGAAGAGCGGGGCGGCGAGGAAGAGCAGGGCGGCGAGGGAGACGAACCGCATCGAATAACTCCGGGGAAAGGTCGTCCCGTCGTTGTACGCGGACTCGCATCAAGTCCAGACGAGTAAGTTTCGATTCCCCGACATGGCTTGTTGCGTATCGCGTGGCGGTCGGGTATGGTGGAGTTCCCGCCACCGTTGGGGAAGTCTCTCCCATGCTCTCTTTCCACGACCCGTACCGCCTCGGCCGCCGCGACTTCCTCCGCGTCGGGGCGTTGTCCCTCGGCGGGGTGGCCCTCCCCGGATTGGACTTCCTGCGCGCGTCCCCCGAGACGGGCCAGTCCGAAAAGAGCGTGATTTTCCTGTTCCTCCACGGCGGCCCGTCGCAATTCGAGACGTTCGACCCGCACCCGGACGCGCCGGTTGATATTCGCTGCGCCAACGGGCACATCCCGACGGCCCTGCCGGGCGTCCGCTTCGCGGCGTCCTTCCCGCGACTGGCACGCCTCGCGGACAAACTTGCCATCGTCCGCTCGTATGTGCCGGGGGACGCCAACCATGACATCAAGCCCGTCGTCTGCAAGGAGACGGCCGGGGCCAACCTCGGGTCCGCGTTCGCCAAGATGGCCGGCGGCACGCACCCCGCCACCGGGATGCCGCGGAACATCGCCCTCTTCCCGCGGGCCGTGGACCCGACCGCCCGGCCGGAGCAGACGGGCTTCGGCAATTTCACAAGTCCCGGCCCGTTCGGGGTGGTGTCGGCTCCGTTCGTCCCCGGCGGCACGGGGCAGTTCCAGAAGGACATGAAGTTGGCCCTACCCGTGGACCGCTTCGACGACCGGCGAAGTCTGCTTACGCAACTCGACTTGGCGAAAAGCTCGTTGGACGACGCCCAGCGCGCCGGCCACGACACCGGCCGGGAGAAGGCGTACGGTGTCCTGCTCAACGGCGTCGCCGACGCCTTCGACCTGTCGCGGGAAGACGCCAAGACCGTCGGCCGGTACGACACGGCCCCGCTGGTGAACCCGGAGGCCATCAACAAGAAGTGGAAGAACCACCTGATGTACCGCGACAATTCGCAGACGCTGGGCAAGCTGCTGTTGCTCGCCCGGCGGCTGTGCGAGCGCGGGGCAGGGTTCGTGACGGTGACGACGAACTTCGTCTGGGACATGCACGCGGACGAGAACAACGCCCCCGTGACCGAGGGCATGGGCTACATGGCCCCGCCGCTCGACCACGCCCTCTCGGCGTTCATCGAAGACTTGGAGGCCCGCGGCCTCTCGGACAAGATTCTGCTGGTTTGTTGTGGAGAAATGGGCCGGACGCCCAAGATCAACAAGAACGGCGGCCGGGACCACTGGGGAAACCTCGGCCCGCTGCTTCTCGCCGGCGGCGGCCTGAACATGGGCCAAGTGATCGGGCAATCGGCCCGCAACGGCGGCGAGCCGAACTCGGACCCGGTGCGAATCAAGAACCTCGTCGGCACCGTGATGAACACCCTGTTCGACGTGGGCAAACTTCGCGTCGTCCGCGGCCTGCCCCGCGAAATTCAACAGATGGCCGAGGCCGACCCGATTCCGAATTTATTGGGGCGCGCCTGAGCCGGCGAAAGCCCATGCACGGCCGTGCATGGGCTTTGCGGCAAACTCACTTCGTCCCGTTGCCCTTCCAATCCTTCGTCTGGAACGGTGAGGCCGGCAGCCCTTCCTTGTTGGATAAATTCGGGTTGGCGATGTTGCTCCATCCGAATCGCACGTTCATCGGCTTGGTCACGTCCTTCGCGGAAACCACGACCGTCTCGCCGTCGATGACCGCTTCGGCCGCGACGTATTTGTCGTCTTCACCGGCGATCTCGAACGTGGAAAGCGACTTGCCGTCCCGTGACTTCAGCCCGCCGCCGACGTTGGTGAACTCGATCTTGATCTTGTTCCCCTCGGCCTTCATCCCCTTGTAAATCGGCCCGGAAAAGACGACGTCTTTCTTGCCGTAGGTCTTGGCCAACGCCCAGAGGGCAAGACGGTTGCCGACGTCCAACTTGTTCTGCGGGTGGATGTCGGCGATGTTGTCCACCAGGTCGGTCGTCACGGCCATGCCGGTGTTCGGGATTTGCAGGGCGGCCGTCTGGGCCTCCCACAGCGGGGGGAGCGAGCCGGCGCCGTACCCGGAAAACGGGGCGATCTGCACGAAGTAAAAGGGCATGTCCTTGCCCCACGTTTGCCGCCAGCCGTTGATGAGGGCTTCCATGTCGTCGCGGTACTTCATGCCGCTGCCGACGTTGGCCTCACCTTGATACCACGTCACGCCCTTGATGGCGAACGGTTGCAGCGGGGCGATCATGCCGTTGTGCATGCCGCCGGACCCCTTGGCCGTGACGGTCCACGGCTGGATGGGCGACCCGCCCCACGAACTGTTGATGAGGCCGATCGGCACGTCGAGTTCCTTCTGCAGCTTGACGCCGAAGAAGTACAACACGGCCGAGAAGCCGCCGGCCGTCTCCGGGGCGCAGACTTGCCACGCCGCCTTCACGTCTTTGGCCGGCTCTTTCGTCTGCACCTTGGGGACGTTGAGCAGCCGGATGTTCGGCTGCTTGGCGGCGGCGACCGCCTCCTTGCCCTTCGTCGCGGCCGCCAGCGGCCACTCCATGTTCGACTGGCCGGAGCCGATCCACACGTCGCCGACGAGAATGTCCGTCAATTCGACGGTGTTCTTCCCCTTGACCGTCAGCGTCTGAGCCGTGGCGTTCGCCTTCACCGCCTCAAGGGTCACTTTCCAGTTCCCCTGCTCGTCGGCCGTCGCCGTCTTGGTCTGCCCGGCAAACGTGACCGTCACTTCCTCCCCCTTCTCGGCCCAGCCCCAGACCGGCAACGGCTGATCCCGCTGCAAGACCATATGACTGCCGAGAACAGCCGGGAGTTTGACATCGGCGAAGGCCGGCGCGCCGAGTGCGGCCAGTGCGAAAACCATCAGCAAGCGAATCATGAAGAGACTTTCCAAAAGAGAGTGAATGGCGGGGGGTGAGCGAGGAACCTTTTCCCGATGATGAGGGAAATGAAGGAGCGTCGCTTACGGCGATTCACCCATCGTTGTACGCAAAAATGGGCGTAGGGAAGAAGTGGTGAGTGGATCGCAACAATTGAAGGCGTTGGCAAGCCCGCCTCGACTGCGAGGAGCCGGCGGCAAGCGGCGCTGTATCCGGTTCACTCCAACTCCAACGCGGCGTCGCGGTTGCGGATGATTTCCACGCTCATCCCGTGAAATCCCTCCCGTTCAAAAACGTTGATGCCGTCTTTGAACACGCGCCCGCTAGAGCATTTTCAGTTTCATTCATGCGTCATGCGGCTCGGATAGTTCAGCAAAATAGGGATGAATGAAGCCGAGGACCGCAACGATGAAACTGAAAATGCTCTAATGTCCCCGAGTTCGTCCCGACCGCATTTGGCGAGGTCGTACGCCATGAGGACGGGCAGCTTCATTTTTCGCGGCGAAGTGCCGTGTTGCTGGAAGAAAGTGGCTTCCCGGTCGATGATCTGGTCGAGAGTTTCACGTCCGCTTGGCATCTGATATTTCCCTGTCGGCCCTTTGACGAAATAGGCTTCTTCAAAATATTGGTCCCTGTTACGCGATTCGTTCAGGTGATGAGGTAGCGGATGACGGCTACACTTCGTGTTTGGGAATCGCGATACCTGCGGCCTTGAGTTGTCGCTCCAAGGCTGCGGCCGTCCATCCTGACAACGGGTAAATTCGGCTGCTTGGTCCCGGCCCGCTAACTGCGACATTTCCGCACCAAAAGCACGCCGCCAGTGTCACCCGTTCGCCGCCGCGATCAACGATGACACCGATGTAGGGGTCGAAGCACTTAAAACTCGGCCCCGTGTGCCGGTTCCCGACAATGAGTGAATGGCCGATCCACCTCCGATCCGCGAGCGATTTCACGTTCACGCGGCCAAGGATGGCGTGGCCGTCAAAACGGCCCGGCGGGTCGCCATTCTCATGATCGGCGGGGTCAATCGACAGGATCTCAACCGCGTCGGGTTGTTTGAGAATGTGTCGAATCGCCGCGGGAAACAGGTGGAAGGGTTCGGTGCGCGGCGTCATTATAACCGACAGTATTCCACTGCCCGCTTCCTTCAGTCGGCTCAACCATTTCGGGACTAAAGAAGCGATTCGCATATCTCCCCCATCTGGCCGAAGGTCTCCGACAAATTCACTTTTTCAAATACCCCTGCGCGAGCATCCAATCAGCGCACCGCTTCGG
>JAYUGD010000098.1:0-2506 GCA_043767785.1 Zavarzinella sp.
GTCGCTTGAATGCCTTCACGTCGTCCGCCGTGATGCGCCCCGTGGCCCCGGTGCCGGGGACGCGGTCGAGGGCCACGCCCATTTCGCGGGCCAACCGCCGCACGGACGGGCTGGCGGGGACTGATGCCGATGCAACCACAGGCTCTTCGGCCACGGGCGTCGGCGTTGCCGATGGGGCCGTTTCCCCCACGGCCAACAGGTAGCCGAGGACCGTGCCGACGGGGACGCGCTCGCCCTCCTTCGGCGCGTTCGCGGGGATGTTCAGCACTCCGCTGTCGAGGGCTTCGATTTCCTGAGTGGCCTTGTCCCCTTCGAGGGTGAACAGGGCGTCGCCGGTCGCCACGGCGTCGCCCGGCTTTTTCAGCCAGCCGAGGAAGGTGCCGTGCTCCATGTTCCAGTCGAGGCGCGGGAGTGTGATTTCGGTCGGCATGAGTGGTCTCAAACAAATCTCGTAAAAATCCCCGAGCGCAGCGAGGAAGGCGAGCCAGTAGCGTTAGCGCCTGGAGGACTCGCACGCCCGCGAGCGCAAGAGGGCGAGTCTTCGAAGCCCGACCCATTGGGCGAGAGGCGTCACCCGCGGAGCGAACCTCGAAGACTCGGTTCGCGGCGCACTTACTCGGGAAGCTCCTCCAGGCGCTAACGCTACTGGCTCGCCTTCCTCGCTGCGCTCGGTCATTGGTCGTCCCGGCTTTCACTTCCATTCGCCCCGCCGCTTGGGTAAGATGAGCGGACGGTCCTTTCCTACCTCAGCGGCACGGAGTCCCTTCCACCATGTCTCACCCCGCGGATCCCACCCCCGGCCGGTCCGGCCGATTCGTCCTGTTCGGCGCCCTCCTCTTCGCCCTCGCCCTCGGCGGCGTCCTTGCCTTCTCCGGCTGGTTCTCCGGCGACGCCATCGCCCAAGGCGAGCCGAAGATCAAGGCCCCGCCGCCGGCCGACGACGACCCGCCCAAGAAGTTGTCCAAGGCCCCGGAACTCGACGGCGGCGTCGCGTGGCTCAACACCGGCAAGCCGCTGACCCTGAAGGACTTGAAGGGCAAGATCGTCCTCCTCGACTTCTGGACGCTGTGCTGCATCAACTGCATTCACGTCATGCCGGACCTGGCTAAGCTGGAGAAGAAGTACGACAAGGAACTCGTCGTCATCGGCGTCCACTCCGCGAAGTTCGACAACGAGAAGAACAGCGAGTCGATCCGCAAGGCGATCCTGCGCTACGACCTCAAGCACCCGGTCGTGAACGACGCGGAGATGAAAATCTGGAACGCCTACGACGTCCACTCGTGGCCGACGCTGGTGCTGATCGACGCCGAGGGGAACTACCTGGGCCAGACCTCCGGCGAGGGGAAGTTCGAGGTTCTCGACGCCGTGATCGGCAAGGAAATCGAAAAGGCCAAGGCCAAGAAGGTGCTGAACGACACGCCGTTGCGGTTCGACACGGCCAAGTTCCGGGACAAGATCGACTCCCCGCTGTACTTCCCCGGCAAGGTGTTAGCCGACGAGAAGACCGACCGCCTGTTCATCGCGGACAGCACCAACCACCGCATCGTCATCACGAAACTGAACGGCGAGAAGGTCGCCGTCGCCGGCGCCGGCGCCCCCGGCCGCAAGGACGGCGACTTCGCCGCCGCCCAGTTCGATGACCCACAGGGCATGGCCCTCAACGGCGACGTACTTTACGTCGCCGACCGCAAGAACCACCTGATCCGCGAACTGAACCTCAAGACCAGCAAGGTGCGGACCGTCGCCGGCAACGGCACGCAGGACCGCGACCGCGGCGAAGGCGGCGCGGCCCTGGAGCGCGGCCTCAACAGCCCGTGGGACTTGTTCCTCGACGGCGATCGCCTGTTCATCGCGATGGCCGGGCATCACCAGATTTGGACGCTCGACATCAAGGACGCCCAACTGAAGCCGTTCGCCGGCAGCGGCGCCGAGAACATCCGGGACGGCCCCCACGACATCGCCCGCTTCGCCCAGCCCAGCGGGATCACCGGCGACGGCAAGAACCTGTACGTCGCCGACTGCGAAGTCAGCGCCGTGCGCCGGGTGCCGATGGACGGCAAAGGTCGCGTGACCACGATTGTCGGCACCGGCCTGTTCGACTTCGGCGACGAGGACGGCGCCGGCAAAGAAGCCAAACTGCAACACGCCATCGGCGTCCTGTACCACGACGGCGTCGTATACGTGGCCGACACGTACAACTCGAAGATCAAGGCCATCGACGTGAAGACCGAGGCCGTGACCACCTTCGTCGGCGCCAAGAAGGGCGACAAAGAAGCCCCGCTGAACGAGCCGTGCGGCCTCAGCATCGCCGGCGGCAAGCTGTACGTGGCCGACACCAACGCCCACCGCATCCGCGTGATCGACTTGAAGACGAAGGCGATCTCGACGCTGCCACTCAAGGGCGTCGCCGCGGTGCAAGTGGCGGAAGCGCCGGCGAAGAAGTAACGCGACCAAGTTCTGAAGTGAGCCGAGCGGCGTAAGCCGCCGGGTGTTGGGCTTGAGCGCA
>JAYUGD010000099.1:0-7064 GCA_043767785.1 Zavarzinella sp.
CGCTGCGCAAAGCCTCCGCGTCGCGGCTAAACATTCTTCGGAAATGAGCCCACGCGACGAATGAACTTCCTCATCCTCGGAAAAGGCGCGAAACCCCGCGTCCGCGAGACGGCCGAGATGCTTGGCCAAGCCATTGAGGCCCTCGGCTCGCAGGTCGCCCTGTGCGACTTGTCGCGGACGCATGACCTCGCCGACGTGGAAGCCGACGTCGCCATCGTCTTCGGCGGGGACGGCGCCATTTTGCGGGCGGCGCGGCAGATGGGCTACCGGCAACGCCCCGTCCTCGCGGTCAATCTTGGCCGGCTCGGGTTTTTGGCCGACTTGTCGCCGGAGGAGGCCGTCGCCGCCCTCCCGGGCGTGATCGCCGGAACCTATCGTGTCACCAACCACCTGATGTTCGTCTGCCGGCGGGACGGGGCCGACAACGCCGAAGAATACCTCGGGCTGAACGAAGTGGTCATCCGGTCCGGGCCGCCGTTCAAGATGCTCGACTTGGAACTGGCGGTGGACGGCGAAACCGTATCCCGGTTCATGGGGGACGGGCTGATCGTCAGCACGCCGGTCGGGTCCACGGCCCACTCTTTGTCGGCCGGGGGGCCGATTCTCGAACAGGACATGCAGGCGTTCGTCCTGACCCCGATTAGCGGGCACACGCTGACGAACCGGCCGCTGGTGGACTCCGCGGAGAAGACGTACAGCGTGCGGTTGGGGCAGTCGGCCGGGGCGTGGCTCGTGATCGACGGCCAAGTCTGCGGCCCGCTGAACCCCGGGGAGGCCGTCCACGTTCGGCGGGCGCCCGTGCGCTTCCAACTGATGAAGGTGGCGGGGCACACGTATTATCAGACGCTGCGGGGCAAGCTGCGGTGGGGGACGCCGCCGAACTACCGGCCCGAACCGCCGGCCGATCAATAACGTAGTACCAAGAACGTCCCCCTACCCAGCGACGGCCCGCCAGACATGCCGACCACGCCACTCCTTCAAGTGATCATCGCCGCGCTGGTTCTCGTCCTCATCCAAGTGGCGGCGGCGGTCCCGTGGGCGCACGCCTTCGACGGCCGGCCGTTCAAGAAATGGATCGCGGACGCCACCGTGCTGTCTTACTTGGCCGGGATCACGGTCGGCGGGGCGGTCGTGTTGGGGTGGTATCTCAAGCAAGTCAGTGAACTCAGCGAGTTGGAGCGGTACGGCCGGTACTTCGGGTCGGTGTTCCACGTGCAACTGATTCTCGACTTCATCATCTTGGCCCCGCGCCTGCTGGTGCTGATTTCCCCGAAGGCCGGGGCGGTCGCCATCGCGGCCCTGCGGGAGTCCCTGCGGCAGCCGATGTTCTGGCTGATCTTCGGGCTTGCCTCGCTGCTGATCGCCGTCTCGATGGTCATCCCGTACTTCACGCTGGGGGAAGACTACAAGCTGATGAAGCAAGTCGGCTTCGACGCCGTCATGCTGTTCTCGGCCCTGTTCGGCCTGCTGGCGGCCAGCATCTCCGTCAACGAGGAAATCGAAGGCCGGACGGCGATTACCGTCATCAGCAAGCCGGTTAGCCGCCGGCAATTCTTCATCGGCAAGTACCTCGGCATCCTGTTGGCGTGCTGGGTGATGACGATGCTGCTCGGGTGGGTGCTGACGTGGGCCTTGCACCTCAAGCCGCGGTTCGACCCGTTGGACGACGCCATCGACCCCATGCCGATGGAGATCGCCAAATGGGTCGCCCCCAAGGTCGATTCCATCGTCAGCTCGCCGCCGCGAATCGTCAAGCGGTTGGCCCCGAAAGCGAACTGGGCCGCCGGCACGGCGGAGGGGTCGGCCTTCGCCCGCGGGTTCGGCACGTGGATGGGGGAGACGGCCGCCCACCACATCGGCCTGTTCCGCGTCTTCGGGCAGGTGATGATTATGTTGGCCATCTGCACGGCCCTCGCCACGCGGGTGCAATTCATCGTGAATCTGGTGATCTGCTTGGGGATTTTCTTAATCGGGAACCTGTCCCCGATCATGGTCCACGTCACCCAGAAGCCGGAGAACGAGGGGAACGCCGCGCTCCAACTGGTGAGTTTCATTGCCCAACTCTTCAACGCCGTGTTTCCCGCCCTGGACTCGTTCGACATGGGGCCGGCCATCATCCGGGACACGCCGCTGGCTACCAGCAGCTTCGTCGGATTCGTCATGACCGTGATGACCTACACAGTCCTTTACGTCGGCATTGCCATCCTGTCCGGTTTGCTGCTCTTCGAAGACCGGGACTTGGCGTAATCCGGCCGCCGGGCCGCCGCCGGACACGAATTGTCGGCTACACTGGGCATATCCAGTCAATCCGTCAATTCTCCGGGGGTGGCCGATGGAAACCAACTCGTTTTCCCGCGTCTGGGACTTGTTGCACTACGTCCGCTTCCACAAGTGGGCCAACTACCTCGCCAGCCTGTTCAGCAGCCTGCTGTACGCCGTCTTGGTGATCCTCCTTGGCCTGTTCGTCGATCTGCTCGTCAATCGCGGGCGCATCCCGAATTTCGCCCAACTCACGCCGAAGGAACAGGCCCAATTCTTGGAACACTGGCGGAAGCTACCGGTTGAGCAGCGCGCTCAGGCGGTGGCGACCGTCCAAACCCCAGTTCCTCTCGATTCAATTGCGGACATTAAAGATGTTAATTCGCCAAAAATGATGGCTTTCAGGCGCGCGTTCCAGCAACTTGTGGACGCCAGTGAAGAGGAGACGCCTCCGATCCCTGCCGAGATGACGGCTGAGACTCTGAAAGAGTGGGCTGCCCGCCGCAAGACGAACGGAGATGCCTATCGCCAAGCCGCGTTTGAGCACGAACTCCGTTGGAAGGCGTTCGTCCGGCACACGTTGGCGACTAAAGTCAGTGAAGCAGCTGCCGACAAGTATCTTCCCGAATTACAAACGTCGGGCGATGTGCCAATGCCAGGTTTCGGGGAAGAGGACCGTAGGCCGTTCGGAATTCTTGGCCTCGTTGTCGATCAAACCGGCACCCCGCTCGGCCGCATCGCTGCCCTAACAGCCCGCGTTGTCCCGTGGACATGGACCGCGGCCGACCCCAACGGCGGATACTTGATGACGCTGTTCTTCGCCGGGCTGGCCGTGGTCATCGTCCGCGGGATTCTCTTGGTGTGGCTGAAGGACGCCGCCGCCATCGCCGCGTTGGAAGTGGTCACGCGGCTGCGGCGGTCGCTCTACCACCACACGGCCCGGCAAGGGGCCATGACCATCAGCGCGGACTCCGTGCAGCAGTCGAGCCGGCTGTTCACGAAGCAAGTGGAAGACATTCACGAAGCGGTGTATTACCGCCTGTCCTACCAAATCCGCTCGGCCATCCTGATCGGCGTGTTGCTGCTGCTGGCCCTGTTCGCCCACCCGTGGCTGGCCGTCGCCTCCGTCCTGTTCGCCGGGCTGATCGGCGTGTTCGCCGGCCAGATGTCGGCGGCGTTCCGCCGGCAGGGGGCCGGGGCCAACCGCGTGACGGCCCACCGCCTCGCCCTCTTGTTGGAAAGCCTCAGCCTGATGCGGCTGGTCAAGTCGTACTTGATGGAACTGTTCAACCAGTCCCGCGTCGAGCGACAACTGACGGACTACGCCAGCGCCCACCTGCGGCGGTCCCGCGGGGAAGCCTTGGCCAAGCCGCTGCTGTACACGCTGTCCGGGCTGGCCGGCATCACGTTCGTTTACCTGACGGGCCGCGTCGTCCTCAACGACGGCCTGAGCATCCCCCGGCTCGCCGTGCTGATGGTGTCCGTCGTCGGCCTGTTCCAGCCGTTCCGCAAGTTGTTCGGCGGCCGGCGCGTCATGCGGCACGGCCACGCGGCGGCTGCCGAGGTGTACGAGTTCTTGGACCGCAAGGGGGACGTGGCCATGTACCCGGACGCGGAGTTCCTGCCGGGGATCGCCAAATCGCTGGAGTTCGCGGACGTTTCCGTCCGGCAGCCGGGCACGAACATTAAGCTGCTCGACCAAGTGAGTTTCAAGATCAAGGCCGGCCAGCGGGTCGGCATCGTCGCCTCGAATCCGGAGGAGCAGATCGCGCTGGTATCGTTGATCCCCCGGTTTCTCGACCCGGCCGACGGCGTCGTCAAGATCGACGGCCGGGACGTGAAGTGGGTGACGCAGGACTCCCTGCGCACGCAGATCGGCCTCGTCCTGCAAAACAGCCTGGTGTTCAACGACACCGTGGCCAACAACATCGGCTGCGGCGACCCGAGCTACCCGCTGCCGCAGATCATCGAGGCGGCGAAACTGGCCCACGCCCACCAATTCATCCAGAAGCTGCCCTACGGGTACGAGACCCCCGTCGGCGAGTTGGGCCACTCGCTGCGGCCGGGGGAGCAGTTCCGCATCGCCTTGGCGCGGGCCATCCTGCGCGACCCGAGCCTGTACGTGATCGAGGAGCCGACCGAGCATTTTGATGAAGTGACGAAGGACTTGCTGGACGACACCTTAGCCCGCGTCCTGCCGGGGACGACGGTGATCTTTCTGCCGCACCGCATGTCCACCCTGCGGGACTGCGACCGCATTTTCATGCTGCACCAGGGCCGCGTGATCGCCGAGGGGAACCACCGGGAACTCATCAACGAGAACGAACTGTACCGGCACCTATACTATCTGGAGTTCAACCCGTTCGCCGAGCAAGCGGCGAGTTAGCGTGGTCCGGGCATGGAAAAGTACGGCGTCGAGTTGGAGGCCGCGCTCGAGGCGGCCCGGGTGGCCTCCGAGTATTTACGGGGCGCCTACGCGGATTTCCAGGCCATCCCGGACGCCCCGGTGAACATCAGCACCGAGGCGGACCGCCAGTCTCAAGAACTCATCCTGCGATTCCTCTCGGAACGGTTCCCGGCCGACCGGCTGTGCGCCGAGGAGAACACGTCTACGCTAAAAGACTCGACCGCCACTGGGTCGCGGACGTGGGTGGTCGATCCCATTGACGGCACCCGCGGCTTCGTGATGAAGACCGGCGAGTTCTCCGTCATGATTGGCCTGCTGGACGGGACGACCTTGGCCGTCGGCGTCGTCGCTGAACCGGCCTTGGATCGTTACACTTACGCGACAATCGGCGGCGGCTGTTGGGTGACAACCGGCGAAAGTTCGCCCGAAGCGTGCCACGTTTCCTCCGTGTCCGCCCTCGCGGACAGCACCCTGATTCAAAGCCACATGAAAGCCGGCCGACCGAACCCGGCGGCCGACGCGGTGAAGCCCCGCCGCCGCACGGAGACGTACTCGGCTGGCGTCAAACTGGCGATGGTCGCCCGCGGCGAGGGTGACTTGTACGTGAACACATACTCCAACTTTAAGGACTGGGACATCTGCGCCGGCCACCTTCTTGTTACGGAAGCGGGCGGGGCCGTGACGGAAGTGTCGGGCGCAGCCGTCCATTACGGGCGGGAGAAGTTCGCCCAAAAGGGCGGGCTGCTGGCCGCGAATGCCGTCCTCCACCCACTGGCCGTCGCGGCCCTGCGGGATGTCCCCCTCGGTTGATGCACGCCATGCGACTCCTTTTTTGCCTGTTCGTCCTCGGGATGGCGACCGTCGCCCGAGCCGAGGACGCGCTCCCCGTGGAACAGATCGACGCCCGCCTCCGCCACGCCTACGCGCTGGCCAAGGAGACCAACAACCGCCTGCTGGTCGAGGAGATGCTTACGGGCCGAGACACGGTGACGCGGGCCATCGGCCGCCAGGACGGCGCCTTGGTCGAGCGCCTGCTGCGGGACATGGAGAAGCAGGTGGGGCTGGATCCCGGCGGCAAAACTATGGCCGGCCTGCCCGTGGCCGTTTTGACTTACGCGGAACAGAAACAGCTCGCCGAGATCGGCAAAAAACTGACGGCGGCGATGAAGGCCGGCAAGACGGAAGACGTTCAAGCCGGCGTGGCCGAGATGAAGAAACTGCTCGGCGACCGGGCCGGCGTCCCCGACTCCCGCCGCAAGGGCGAATCCCCCGCGGTGATTCCCGTCAAGCCGGCCGAGTTGGCCGACCTGTTCGTCCGTATTCTGGACGCGGAACAGGCCAAGCTAAAGTCCTTCGCCGTCGGCAAGCCGTTGCCCGCCGCGCTGCCGCGGGATTACGCGAACATCGCCGAAGGATGCGTCGCCTTCCGGCCGTTGGTCGAGAAGTACCAGCCGAAGAAACTCGATGTGGTCGATCAACTCATCGCCGGGTGCTGCGAGAGCATGGTCGCCCTGCAAACGGAGGCGGGCTTCTTCAAGTTCCCCGACCTGCGCGGCAAGCACATTCGCTTCGGGGAAATGATCGAACAACTCGTGGAGCAGAGCGCCGGCAACGTGGAGGACGGCTTCCTGATCGTCCCGGCCCCCGACGGCGGCAGTCAGTTCGACGCGGGCGAGTGCGGCGTCGCGTTGTTGCGGGCCGGCGCGGCGTTGAAGAAACCGGATTGGACCAAGGCCGGGCTGAAGGCGGCCGCGTGGGCGAAGGCCTGCCCGCCGGTGGCGACCTTCAACTACAACGCCTTCTCGGTTCATCTGCTGTGCGAGGCGTATCGGCATACACACGAGGATGCCTATCGCGTGGCCGCGTTGGCGACGTGGAATGTCGGCGTCGCCCCCGGCCAGACACCCAACGGCCGCTGGATCGACCCGCACAACGCCCGCACCGTGTACCATTTCATCATGCTGCGGGCCGCGAACGACCTGTTGGAACTCGACCCGCCGGTCAAAAATCGAGACGGCATCGCGGAGAGTGTACAACTGGCCGTCAAAGCCGCCTTGGACGAGGCCGACAAACTCGGCGCGCCAGTGACGTCGTACACCGTCGCCGAGTTGAGCCGAGCCGGGGCGCTGGCCGGCATCACCGACCCGCGACTAAAGACTCGGCTGGAGCAGGCCGCGACCGCCGCCCATCTGAGGTGCGTGAAGGGTGGTGTAAAGGCCGCCACCCCGTTCCCGGAATTGGCGGCTGTCGCGGGCGTTTGGAAGTGACAGAAAATCTCCGCACGCACCGCCGTGCGTGGGCTTGACGCTGTTTTTGATGAATTAGGGTGAACGGGAAAAATCTCCAAGCCCACGCATGGCAATGCGTGGGGGAACTCGCACTCATCACTTCTCCGGCT
>JAYUGD010000100.1:0-7055 GCA_043767785.1 Zavarzinella sp.
AGCGCGCCACCCTGAAGGGGCACACCGGCGTCGTCAGCTCCGTGGCGTTCGCCCCGACCGGGGACGTGCTGGCCACCACGAGTTGGGACAAGACCGCCAAGCTCTGGCACGTGCCGGGCGAAAACTTCCTGACGCTCAAGGGGCACGGCGGCGTCGTCACGGCGGCCGTCTTCTCCCCCAAGGGGGATTGGATGGCGACGGCCGGGTGGGACAAGTCCGTCCGCATTTGGAAGCCGGACGGGACGCCGTCGATGAACCTGACCGGGCACACGCGGATGGTCACGTCCGTCGCCATCTCCCCGGACGGGGCGCTGATCGCCTCCGGGAGTTGGGACCGCACGGTGCGGCTGTGGGCCGCCGCCGCGGGGGCGTGCAAGGCCACGCTGCTCGGCCACGGCGGCGACGTGACGTGCGTCGCCTTCTCCCCGGACGGCCGGCTGCTCGCCTCCGGGAGCCTCGACCACACCATCCGCTTCTGGGACGCCGGCAGCGGCAAGGAGATGGCCACCCTGCGCGGCCACGGCGGCGAAGTCACCTCGCTGGCCTTCTCCCCGGACGGCCGGTCGCTCGCCTCCGCCGGGTGGGACCGCGTCGTGAAGATTTGGGACGTCAGTTCCGGCCAGGCCCGCGCGTCGATGGCCGGCCACGCCGGCGTCGTGACGTGCGTCGCCTTCGCCCCGGACGGCCGGCGCCTCGCGTCCAGCAGTCTGGACCGCAGCGTGAAGATTTGGGACGCCGCCGCCGGGGCGGAGATCACCTCGTTGCGCGTGCAGGTGAGCAACGACGCCAAGGCCCCGGCCGCCGGGTTCAACGCCCGCGAGACGCCGACGGCCAAGCCGCTGTCCGCCGAAGACAGCGCCGCGCCGCTCGCCCCGGCCCCGTCGCCGAAGCCCGCCGCCCCGCCGGCCCAAGCGCTGCCGCCGCGGCCCAAGCCGATGCTGCCGGACCCGGCCCCGCAAATGGACGCGTGGTCCGACCCGCCCGCCACGCCGCTCTTGGAAGACATCCTCGGGCCGCGCCTCGGGCCGCGCCTCCAAGCGCCCACGCCGCCGCGCCCGCCGGCCCCGACCCCGCCGCGCCCGCCGGTCAAGGGGCTGAACATCGGCAACCTCGGCGGCCCCACGCTGCCGGCGCCGAAGTCCGACGACACGCCCCCGGAAATCCAGTTGCCGCCGGCGATGCGGCCCGAGGTCAAGGCGGGCGACTTCAAGCTGCCGGACATCCAGATCGGCGAGGCCAAGACGGGCGACTTCCGGCTGCCCGACATCAACGTCAACGCCTCGGCGCCGAAGTCGGTCGAGATTAAATTGCCCGACATCAAGGTGACAGAGGCGAAGTCGGTCGAGATCAAGTTGCCCGACATCAGGCTCCCGGAGATCAAGCCGGCCGAGATCAAGTTGCCCGACATCAGGCTCCCGGAGATCAAGCTCCCGGAAGTGAAGCCCGTCGAGATCAAGCTGCCGGAGATCAAGCCCGTCGAGGTGAAGCTGCCCCCCTTGCGGAAGCCGATCGAAGTCCGGTTGCCCGAAGTCCGGCTGCCCGAGGTTCGCGTCCCGTCCGTCAAGCTGCCGGAAGTGACGGCGACCGAGCACGAGATCATTCTGCCGCAAGTGAAACTGCCCGAGGTGAAGCCCGTCGAGATCAAGCTCTCGGAGATCAAGCCCATCGAGGTGAAATTCCCGGACGTGAAGGCTCCCGCGGGCAAGCCGCCCGCCGTGCAGTTCCCGGAGTTCAGCGTCGGCAGTTTGAAGATGCCGAAGATGCCGACCCCGCCGAAGCCGCCGGAAATGGGGCACGAGATCAAGATGTCCGTCGCCGACGAGGGGGACGGCGACGCCACGATCCCGGACTTCATCATCCCGGAAGTGGACGTGCCCGCCGAGCCGCGCGAGGGGGACGCGACGGAGATCTACCTGCCGGTCACGCACGGGCCGACGGCCAAGGCGCCCGAGGCGAAGCCGTTCGAGGTCAAGCTCCCGACTCTGAAGCTCCCCGGCCTCAAACTTCCCGAAGTGAAGCCGGCCGAGATCAAACTGCCGGCCGTGGCGCCGTTCGAGATCAAGCTCCCCGAGATCAAGGCCGCGAAGCCGTCGATCTCACTGGGCTACCGCTTCCCCGACGCGCCCCCGGCCGTCGTCGTCACGCCGCCGGTCGTCGTCGCGCCGCCGGCCGAGTTCCGCCTGCCAGACATCAAGTTGCCGGACATCAAGTTGCCGGCCGTGACGCCCGTGCCCGTGGCGCCCGTGACCGTAACGCCGCCCGTCATCAAGTTGCCGGCCGTGACGCCCGTGACCGTGACGCCGCCCGTCATTAAGATGCCGGAAACCGTCCGTCTGCCGGACGTGCGGCCGGTCGAAATCAAGCTGCCGGACACGACGCCGCCGGAGCCGCGCGGCGCGAGCGTGTGGATCCCCGGCGCGAAACTCTCGGACACGAAGAAGATGGACCCCAAGCCTGCCCCGGCGGCCGAGACCCCGCCGCCGCTGCCGCCCGAGTCGGGCGACGCGGTGGACCCGTTCGCCCCGCCGCCGAAGGCCGCGGTGCTGGAGCCGGGGCTGATCCGCCAGCCCGAGGCCGTCCCGCGCGGGTCGGCGTTCAACTCGCTGGCTTTGAACCTCGACGGCAGCATGTTGGCCACCAGCCGCGGCGACTCCACGGTGATTGTGTGGCACACGGCCACGGGGGAAATCCTGCACGCCCTGCGCGGGCACGCCGGCGAGGTGAACGCGATGGCGTTCTCCCCGACCGGGGCCGCCCTCGCCACGGCCGGGGCCGACACCGTGATCCGCATTTGGGAAGTCGCCACCGGGACCTCCGTCCGCAAGATCACCGGCCACTTGGCCCAGATCGCCACGGTCGCCTTCTCCCCGGACGGTGTCCACCTGGCGAGCGGCAGCTTCGACACCACGATTAAAATCTGGAACTGGATGACGGGCCAAGAGGTCGCCACCCTGCGCGGCCACTCGGACGGCGTGGCGACCTTGGCCTACTCCCCGGACGGGTCGGCCCTCGTCTCCGGCGGCGAGGACGGGACCGTGCGCCTGTGGGACTTGGAGACGAACGCGGAGCGCCTGCACCTCGTCGGCCACAAGCGCGAGGTGTGCGCCGTCGCCTTCGCCCCGGACGGCGAGCGGTTCGCCTCGGCCGGCGGCGAGGGGGCCGTGAAAATCTGGGACGCCGGCAACGGCGAGGAGTGGATGACCATCGCGGCCCACACCCGCGTCTGCTCCGGCGTCGCCTTCTCCCCCGAGGGGGATTTCATCGTCACGGCCGGGTGGGACCACACCGTCCGCGTGTGGAACGCCGGCAACGGCCACGCCGCCCGCATGATTAGCGGGCACCAGGCCGAAGTGACCGGCGTCGCCTTCGCCCCGGACGGGAAGACAATCATCTCCAGCGGGTGGGACCGCACCGTGCGGTTCTGGGACGCCTTCAGCGGCCAAGAGACCGCCATGCTGACGGAGCAGGGCCTGGTGCCCAAGGCGGGCCGCCCCGGCCTGCCGCGCGCCACGCCGCCGCGGCTCGCCCGGCCGGGGGCCAAGACTGTCTCCATCCCGCCGAGCAGCGCCACGCAATTCTCGCCCCCCCCGCGGCCGAAGCCGGGCGCGAACTCGCCGACGGTCGCCTTCTCGGCCTCGGCGACGGCGACGACGAAGTTGCCCGAGCCGACCGCCGTGACGGCCATCAACCCGATGAAGATTTCCGGCACCCTGAACCTCGCGGAGAAGTTCAGCCTGCTGACCGTCGGCGGGGACCGGGCCGTGCGCGTGTGGGACATCGCCACCAAGAGTGAATTGCGGCAAATCGCCGCCCCCGGCCGGGAGTTGTTGGCCTTGGCCGTCAGCGCCGACCAGCGCTTCGTCGCCACCGGCGGGGACGACGAACACCTGCGCCTGTGGGACGTGGCGACCGGGGACGAGCGGTTCGCCTTCGGCGGCCACACCGGCGACGTGACCGGCGTGTGCTTCAGCAAGGACGGCCGGCACCTCGCCACGTGCAGCTCCGACATGTCCGTGAAGGTGTGGGACATCCCGGCCGGCATGGCCGTCGCCACGCTGCTCGGCCACCGCACCGAGGTGATGGCCGTCGCCTTCTCCCCGGACGGCGCGACCCTGGCCACCGCCGGCCGGGACGGCACGATCAAACTCTGGGACGTGGCGGCCCAGGCCGAGCGCCGGACGCTCCGCGGGCACACTAAGTTGGTGAAGGCGCTGGCGTTCTCCCCGGACGGCACGCACCTCTTGAGCGGCGGGTGGGACTGGTCCGCCCGCGTGTGGGACGTGGCCACCGGGCTGACGGTCCACGCCCTCGGTGGGCACACGGCCGCGATTTCCGGCGTCGCGTACCTGCCGGACGGCCGCCGGGCCGTCACCGCCGGCTGGGACAAGACGGCCCGCCTGTGGGACCTCACCTCCGGCCAAGTGATCCGCGTGCTGGAAGGCCACGCCGACCGCATCGCCTGCGTCGCCGTCAGCCCGGACGGCGTCCTGCTCGCCACCGCCGGCACCGACGGCCTCATCAGCGTGTGGGACTTGCTCCGCGGCCGCGAACGGCTGGTGCTGAAGTCCCCCGCCGGCCGCGTGCAGGGCATGGCCTTCGTCGCCAGCGTCCGCGAGTCGGCCGGCGCGCCGCGCCCGCAGATGGCGGGGAAGTAGGGTGACAAGGTGACAAGGTGACTTTGGCGAGCCGACGCTGTCAGGCGTCGGGTAGTGCGCTCAAGCCCCCGCCCGGCGGCCGACGCCGCTCGGTTCACTGGTTTTTGTCACCTTGTCACCTTGTCACCCGGTCACCTTGTCGTCTTTGGAGAGTTAGCGTTGCCGCCGGCCCACTACGAGTATCTCTTCATCCGGCTGGACGTCGGCCAAGTCTGGACGACCGGGTCCACGGTCCCGACGCAAGAGGCGCGGGAGTCGTACCAAGGGGTCGTCCACGAGCACGCGGCCGAGGGCTGGCGGCTCGCCCAAATCTTTGCCCCCGGCCTCGGCCCCTACGGCACCGCCTCCTACTTCGAGCTGATCTTTGAACGGGAACGGCCGGCGGCGGGGTGAGGACGGCCCCGGCTGTCAAGGAGTCGTTTAGACGGGTTTCCCGCCAATCACTATCGGGCGGCTCCGTCTGGCAGTCTTATTTCAATTATTCACATAACGCTTTTTGCTAATGGCTCTTATGGATATTTTTTTCGAGGTTGTGACCGCAACGGCCCTTGACCTGACCGGGGAAAAGGTTATAGTTCTGTTATGAGATCAACCGATACCCATCGGCGCGTTCGGATTTGCCGGCCTGCATTTCAGGACATGCACCATTTGGTGATGCCCAGGTTAGCGGCGAGGGCCCAACTCCGACGCCACGCGACAGAACTCCGGTTCTGGCGACAAGCCGATGCTTGGGCGGCCGACCTTGAGCGCTTTCCAATTGCGGACGAGACATTGTTCCTTCTGGAGTTGGCGGACGGGTTTGGCTTGGCGGACGGGTTTCGAATCGTGTTTTGCGAAGGAACGAACCCGGAACCCGACGGGACGATCTGTGTTTTGGCCGTGCTTCGGTCCGACGAACCGCTCACGCCCACAACCCTCGAAATTCTTCGGGGGCGCGAACGAATTGCCCGCGAGCGGTTAGTCGGTTGAATCTCGCCCAGGCGGAGTACTGATAATGACGGAAACTCTACTAATTAATGATCCGCTCGCGGTGGCGCGGCTCGACTCCGTGGCGTGTCTTTTCGAGTGGATGCGCTCGATGCCGCGGGCGGGCCGCAAGCGGTTCTTGGGCGCGATGATCGAGTGCGGGGACGACGTGCAGGAGGTCGTCGTTTCACTCCTCCGCGTGGTGAAAGACTCTCGCACCACGGCGGCCGAGCGGGCGCGGGCGTTGATGACGATCGCCGACGCGCTGTTCCTCAACCCGGACGAAGCGGACGGGGAGTACGGGCAGGATCTGGCGTTGTCCGAGGCGTATGCGGCCGCCCGGAGCGCCCCGCTGGCCCGCGAGGTCGGGCGGATGGACGCCCAAGAGGAGACGTTTGCCCGGCGCCTCCGCGATGTCATGACCGCGAAGCAGATTTCCCAGCGGGAACTCGCGGACCGCGTCGGCTGTTCCCAGCCGGCGGTTTCCCAGATGCTTAACCGCATGTGCCGCCCTCAAAAAAAGACAATTCTGAGGCTGGCGGAGGCCCTCGCCGTGCACCCCCGCGACTTATGGCCGGACATCGACGTGACCGACATGCTCGCCGCCGCCGCCGCCTTTCAGCAGGACGATTACGTGATGACGGCCGCGGAGGCCGCCGCCTTCGCCGACACGGCGAAAAAAAACCGGCCCACCGTCCAAGCGAAGTCACTCCCGGCCCGGCCGTGAAAGAGGGCCGCGGATGACGCCCCACCCGCATCAACTGTACGCCGCCCCCTTCACGGAAGCCGACCAAGCCCGCTTGGCCGGCTTTTCGTGCGGCGCGGAGCCGTGGTCCCGCCACGTCGCCGAGTGGCTTCTCGGGTCTGACGTATGTGATTCGATTAGAGCATTTTCAGTTTCATCGTTGCGGTCCTCGGCTTCATTCATCCCTATTTTGCTGAACTATCCGAGCCGCATGACGCATGAATGAAACTGCTCTAAGCGGGGCACCCGCGTCTGGCTGTTTGAGACGGCGGCCGGGGAGGTCGTCGGCTTCGGGTCCATCGGGACATCCCGGTGGCGGTGGCCGCCCCCGGACGGGGCGCCGGCCAACATCGTGCTGCTCCCCATGTTCGGAATCGCGGAGCGGTTTTGGGGCGAACCGCCCGACCACGACTGGCGGTATTCGGGACAAATTATGGGGCACTTGCTCGCGGAGGCCCGACGCCTGACGCTCGACTGGCCGGCGGGGGCCGCCGATCAGTTATACCACACGCGGCCAAGATTGATCTTTCTCGGTCGGCCCTTGTACTCCTCACGCTCCGCGTGAGGATCGGCTTCCCCCCACGGGAATCAGTCGTCTCGGGCGGGAAGCCGGTCCTCACGCGGAGAGCTTGTGCAAAAATCGGCCGGCGGGGGCGACAGGATTCGCGGGCCGCGCTATGGTGGAGACA
>JAYUGD010000101.1:0-2490 GCA_043767785.1 Zavarzinella sp.
CTCTTCGGTGAGCTTCCCCTGAATGTCCTCGATTTTGGTCGCCGGCGAGTTGATCTGGGCGACGACGCTCTGGGCCTTCGTGTCGATCTGCTTGGCGAACTCGGCGGGGTTCTGGTCCCGCGAGAAGATGGACATCACGCCGAGGACGAGCAGCGCGCCGCCGGCGACGCCGGCCGCCCCGAGGCCGACGCGCTCCCCCTTCTCGATGAGGAAGTCTTTCGCTCCACTTGCCTTGCCCACGGGATGTCTCCTGCCTTGAGTGCTCGGTGAATACAACGCGGCCCGCCGCCAATCGTTGACGGGCCGGGAGTGGTCGTTACAGTTTTGGAGCCGCCGGGGCCGGCGCCGGATTCACGGGCGCGGCCGGCGGCATCGGCGTCTCGGGGACGACCGGGGCCGGAACCGCGGGCGCGACCGGCGCGGGCGCCGGCGGGGCCGGATTCACCGGGGCCGGGGCGGTTGCGTCCTTGCGCGGCTCGGACTGGTACTTCTCGTACAGTGAGGCGATGCCGTAGACGCTGAAGTCGATCAGGTTGCCGGAGGCCACGTCCTCGGAACTGCTGCGCGGGGCGCTGGACGACCCCAGCCCCGGGAAGCCGCCGAACGCGCCCGGCCCCATCGGCGGCGGCGGGCCCATCGGCCCCGGGCGGCTCAACGGGCCGGGCGGCGGGCCGCCCGGCGCCATCGGGGAAGTGCCCGACGCACTCGGGCCGTCGGGGGCGGCCGTCGTCCCTTCGCCGAAGTAGCTGATGGTCCCGCGGAACCGCCCCAAGTGGCTTTGGACGATCTGCATGCGCAGCCGGCTGTTGGCGAGGGCCGTCAGCACGTCCGCGCTGTAGATCTGGTCGCACACCACGGACAGGGCGATCGGCATGAACCGCACTTGGTCCGTCCGGTTCACGTACCGGCGGCGGACCAACAGATTCGGGGACATGTCCCCCTTGGCGGCCGCGTCGCCCGCGCCAGCGCCGAACGCGCCGGGGGGGGCCATCGGCCCGCCGGGGGGCGCCATCGGCCCGCCGGGGGGGGCCATCGGGCCGCCGGGACCGGGCGCGCCGGGCGCGCCTTCCACGGCCGCCGGGGTCTCGGCCTCGACGGCCTTCGTGCTGAACGGCGTCATCTCCAAGTCGGCCAGGCTGTGCCGGGCGCTCGTGTACCCGAGGGCCAACTTGTCGAACCGCTTGACCGGCAGCGTGCGGGCGTCGAACACCTGCTCGACGCGGTACAGGCCGACCACGCGGCCGTCGTAGATTTTGTGCTGCTGAGGGAGTTCTCGGATGGGCTCTATGCCGTTGCGCTCTTTCAGGTCTGATTCTTCTGTATTGATCTCTCTGCCTTGGGCATCAGTCTTGACGACCCGAGCTGAAAGCGACGAGCCTTGGATCAGGAACTCGAACGGCCGGGCGTTCGGGTCGTCCGAGAGCCACACCTTCAGAACAAAGCCGCCGTTAGCCCCGTACGGTTGAAGGCGGTCAGTGCGGTTCTTAATCGTCCCCTTGAGCTGGTAGCCGCCCATGGCATCAACAATCTCCAAATCAACCTTCCACGTGCGATTCTGGAAGGAGCGCTTCCGCGTCTTCGACGGGTCCTCGGCCGGGGTGAGCGGGTCGAACTTGGCGGCCTTCTCGTTGATCTTGGCGATCGTCTGGACGATCTCGCGCTGGACCCACAGGTCTTCCAGGGCCAGCCACACTTCCTCGGACTCGGGGGTGAGCCGCCACGCCGCGACGTGCCGGAGGACGGCCGGCCAGCCGGTGTTGAACTGCATGGGGGCGATGGCCTTGGCGAGGTTCTCGTACTCCTTGCCGAGCTGCGTCTTGAAGGCCTCGAGCAGGCTGGCGTTGGAGATGTTGTCCCCGAACGTCAGCCCTTGGACCTTGGCGAGCTGGTCCTCGCCGAGGACGGCCGGCCACTCGTACATCTCCTTCTGGATTTCCCACATGTCCTTCCAGCGCTGGCCGCGCAGGGTGAACAACTCCAGCTTGCGCTTGTCGTACTCGCTCAGCGTGGCCCGCGACTGGGCCTTGGCGGCGTCCAGCGCCTTCTTCTTCTTGAGGTTGTCCTCCCCCTTGGCGGAGATCTCGTCGGGGACGCTGACCATCAGCCCGAACCACGCGAGGACGAGGCCGAGGGCGATGACGCCGTGCAGCAGCCAGAAGTGGTGCTTCTTGAGGAACTCTTTGTCGATCTTGCCAGCCATAATCGGTGCCCCCGGGGGGGTTGAAGGTCGGGTGAAAGTCAAACGCCAAACGGGGCTTGGCCCGTCACTCGTCGCTGCTCTTCCCCTTGGGGGCGGGCGCCGGGCTGGCCGGGGCGGGCATGCCGGGAGCCCCGCTGTTCGCGGCGGCGGCCGGGGCCTTTTCCTTGATCTTGCGCAGCTCGTCGGACGGGGTCGGCTCCCGCCACACGAACATGATGACGAACTCGTACCGCGGCTTCACCTTCACGCCCTTCGGCGGGGTGGTGTCGCCGCCGGCCGGCCCCATCGGC
>JAYUGD010000102.1:0-2480 GCA_043767785.1 Zavarzinella sp.
GACTGGAGGAACCTCCCGAGAAAAGACGCCGGAGGGCGAGTCTTCGATGCCCGACACCCGGGGGCAAGAGGCGTCACCCGTGGAGCGAACCTCGAAGACTCGATTCGCAGCCCTCTTACTCAGAAAGTTCCTCCAGTCGCTAACGCTTCTGGCTCGCCTCCCTCGCTGCGCTCGGTCATTTGCGCACTCCGTTGCCTGTTTCACCGACCGACCGACCGTCATTTCCCGCGAAGACTCCGCGATTTTGCCCGCCGATCTCCGTCTCATCCCTTTTGGCACGGCCCGTGCATTTATCTTTATCCCGAATCGGGGAGACCAACCATCACCCCGATCCTTGAGATAAGCCGGCCAAGTTTTTGAAACCCGAGGCCGGATGAAATAGTTGGACCTTCGTTTAGCCCGGCAAACGGTCCGCCGGTTGACATAGATGTGATTCCTTAACCTTCGCCCCGCGCCCACGGGGTTTTTCACCGAGTTGCCGCCATGTTGCGATATTCACTGGTCTTCCTGATCGTGGCCCTGGTCGCCGGCCTCTTCGGCTTCACCGATGTCGCCGGGGTCTCGTATATGGCCGCCAAGATCCTGTTCTTCGTGTTCTTGGTGTTGTTCGTCCTGACGCTGCTCTTCGGCAGTCGGTCCGCCCGCGAAGTGATCTAATTGCGGCCGCGCCAGGCTGGCCATCGGACGTGCGTTGAGCCGATCACTTGAGACGTGGTCGGCTCTTCGTGTTTCCGGTTGGCGGCCAGTGATCGCCCGCTGCGCAAGCAAGGGGGTTGGTCTCCGACCCTTGCTTGCACAGCGGGCGATCGCTGCAACTTGGGCCATCACTCGACTTGGCATCACAATTGCAATTTCAGGGTGGCATCATCCCAAACACTCGCCGTAGCGCCATGAAACTTCCCCTCGCCCACTGGTTGCAGCTTGTCAAAAACACGGCGACGGAATTCTCCGAGGACAAGTGCCCGCGGCTCGGGGCGGCCTTGGCGTTCTACACGGCCTTGTCACTGGCCCCGATGCTGCTGGTGGTCGTCGGCATCGCCGGCCTGATCTTCAGCGAGGCCGCGGCCCAAGGGCAAGTCGCCCAACAAATTGCCGGCCTGGTCGGGGAAGAGAACGCCAAGACGATTGAAGACTTGATGGCCGCCAGCCGCTCCAAGACCGGCGGCATCCTCTCCACGATCCTCGGCATCGGGTCGCTGATCGTCGGGGCGACCGGCGTGTTCATTCAACTCCAGGACGCCATCAACACCATTTGGGACTACAAGGCCGACGAGAAGGACCAGAAATGGCTCGGCATTGTCACCGAGTTGAAGAACCGCCTGCTGTCGTTCACCATGATCTGCTCGATGGCCTTCATGCTGCTGGTGTCCTTGGCGTTCAGCGCGTTCCTCACCGGCCTCGGGGGCTGGATCAACGACCAGTTGCCGTACGGGTCGGTGTGGATGCGGCTGCTCAACTGCGGCCTGTCGTTCGCCCTCACGACGGCCATGTTCGCCATGATCTTCAAGCTGCTCCCCAAGCCCAAGGTCGCGTGGCGCGACGTGTGGGTCGGGGCGGTCGTCACCGCGCTGCTGTTCAATCTCGGCAAATACCTGATCGGCCTGTACATGGGCATGGCGGCCGTCGGCTCCCCGTACGGGGCGGCCGGGTCGTTCGTCGTGCTGCTGATGTGGATTTACTTCTCGACGCAGATCCTGCTGTTCGGGGCCGAGTTCACGCAGATTTTTTCCCGCACGCACGGGTCGAACATGCCGAACGCCGTGCCGTCCGTGCCGTTGACCGTTTGACTTTCTTCCCTTGAGATACACCGTGACCGCGGCGCGACGCTTCGGGCGTGGAGCGCGAGCGCAAACCCAAAACCGACTAACCACAGAGGCACGGAGGAGAGAACTCGGCCGGCAGAAGGCGTGCCTGCTGTCGCACCGGGTTATGCTTTGGGTGGTCATCGCCATGGGGTTGCTGACGCACCTGCCCATTCGCCAAGTGTTCAAGCACGCCCGCCGGTTGCGGATGGGCGAGGCGACGCCGCCGCGGAACAGCCAGTGCCGGCCCCAGCGTTCGCCGTAGTGCGGGGACGCCAACAGCCGGTCGATCACCGTCTCGTAGGCGTCGGGCGCCGGGTCGTTCACGAAGGCGTCAATCTCCCCCGGCGTCGGCGGCAGGCCGATGAGGTCGAACGTCACGCGGCGAATCAGTTGCGGCCGCGTGGCCGGCGGCGCGAGGGCGAGGCCGGCCGCGTCCAACTTCTGCCGAATGAAGGCGTCAATCGGCGAAGCGTCTTTGACCGCCGGGACGGCCGGGCGCGCCGGCGTCTTCCACGCCCAGTGGTCTTCCGGCGGGGCGGCGATGACGAGCAACAGCGTCAGGGAGAGCATTGAGATAGAGATAGCGTACCCCGGCGCGCGAGGGCGTGTCAACCATGCCGCATTTGTTTAGCCGCGACGCGACGCTTCGGAGTGGAGCGCGGGCCTCCAACAATC
>JAYUGD010000103.1:0-2479 GCA_043767785.1 Zavarzinella sp.
ATCGCCCACACGGCTTATCTGCTCATCCACCACCCCAGCCCGGCGACCGGGCACGGGGCCTTGTTGCTGTTGGGGTGGGTGCTGGCCGTTTTTTACCTCTACGGCACGTTGCACCGGGCGGGGCGGCCGTGGCCGTTGTTCGTGTTGCCGGTGGTGACGGCCCTTAGCTTCCTGTCCCTCGCGTATGCGGGGGACGACGACGGGGCCGTCTGGTTCAACGCGGAACATTTCTGGGGCACGCTGCACGGGTTGCTGCTGTTGGCCGCGTGCGTCGGCATCGCCATCGGGTCACTCGCCAGTCTCATGTACCTCGTGCAACTGCGGCGGCTGCGGCAGAAGCGCGGCCCGCTCGGCGGCTTCCGGCTGCTGAGTCTCGAACGGCTGGAGACGATGAACCGCCGGGCCATGAACTGGGCCTTCCCGTTCCTCACGGTCGGCCTGCTGCTCGGGTGGATTCGCTGGCCGAGCGCGGAGGCCGTCACCCCCGCCGGGGCGTGGACGACCGCGAAAGTCCTGGGCACGTTCGGTCTGTGGGCGGTCGCCGTGGTGTTGTTGTACCTGCGCTACGGGGCGCACCTGCCGCCGCGGCGGCTGGCGTACTTCACACTGTTCGCCTTCGCCCTCATGCTGGTCACGCTGACGACGACGCACCCGTTCGCCGCCGGGGAGGTCGCCAAGTGAACCTCCTCACGCTGGGATTGAGCTTCCACTCCTCCGCGGTGGACTTGCGGGAGAAATTGGCCTTCGACGCCGCCAAGCGGGACTGGGCCGCCGCCGAGTTGGCCGCCCGCTACGGGTGCGAGACGGCCATCCTCAGCACCTGCAACCGCGTGGAACTGTACCTCGCCAAGCCGGACGGAATTCTGCCCACGCGGGACTTGCTGACCGAGTTCCTGGAAGAGTGTCACGGCGTCCCCGCCAAGCAGGTCGATCCGCATCTGGTGGAACGGCACGACGCCGAGGCGGTGCGGCATTTGTTCCGCGTGACGGCCAGTTTGGACAGCCTGATCGTCGGCGAGGGGCAGATTGCCGGGCAGGTGAAGGAGGCGTTCGACGCCGGCCTGCGCGGCGGCACGACCGGCCCACTGTTGAACTCATTGTTCCAGTCGGCCCAGCGGGCGGCCAAGCGCGTCCGGACGGAGACGGGCATCACCGAGGGGCACGTCTCCGTGTCCAGTGTGGCCGTCGATTACGTCAAGCAGGTCTTCGACCACTTCGACGACAAGACGATTCTGGTGATCGGGGCCGGCAAGATGGGCCGGCTGACGCTGAAGCACCTGCGCGACCTGAAGCCGAAGCAAATCCTCGTCACCAACCGCAGCCCGGAGAAGGCGGCCGCGCTGGCGGGCGAGTGCGGCGGCCGGGCCGTGTTGTGGGAGCAACTGGACGCCGCCTTGGCCCAAGCCGACGTGATCCTCAGCACCACCGGCGCCCCGGAAACTGTGGTCACGGAGGCCCGCTACGCCAAGGCGCGGGCCAAGCGGCCGCACCGGACGACGGTGATCCTCGACATCGCCGTCCCGCGGGACTTCGCCCCGGCCATCCACGACGGGGAGACGGTGTTTCTCTTTAACATCGACGACCTGAAGAACATCCGCGAACAAACCTTGGCCCGCCGGCGTAGTCATGTGGACAAGGCCGAGGCGCTGATCGAGGAGGAGCGGCACAAGTTTTTAGAGGACCACGGCCGCCGCAAGAACGGGCCACTGATCGCCAAGCTGACGGAAGAGTTCGACCGCCAAATGGCCGACATCGTCAACCCGCTGGCGGAGCGGTTCAAGGGCAAGCTGACGGAGGCCGACCTGAAATATCTGGTCGGCGGCTTCCGCCTCTACAAGAATCGGCTCCTTCACGGTCCCATTAGCGCGCTGAGCGAGTCCGCCCGCGACACCAGCCACATGGGGCTGACCGACGCGGTGAAGAAGATGTTCCGGCTCGAATGAATTGCGGATTTCGGATTGCGGATTGCGGATTAAAATACTCAAGGCGGCGGGCGTTCCGTGCTTTTGCTTTTCATTCCGCAATCCGCAATCCGAAATGTGAGGTAACGATGGCCACCGAAACCCCCGAGCAATTCTTCTCCGTCCGGCGGCACGGCGAGAACGTCGTCGTCACCGTGTCGGCCGAGATCGAGCACCTGGCCCCGAACGTCATCGAGGCGGCGGCCCAGTTCGTCCTCGCCCCGCTGAAGGCCAACCCGCCGACGAACGTGATCATCGATTTGGCCGGCGTCAGCTACTTCACCTCGGAGTTCATCTCCTTCCTGTTGCGCTGCCACGTCATCGTCAAACGGCACCTCGGCGATCTCGTGCTGTCCGGCGTGAGCGACCGCGTCCGCGAACTCCTGCGGCAGACGGCCTTGGACACCCTGTGGGCGATCTACACCGACAAGGCCGAGGCGTTGAACGCGTTGAGCGGGTCGGAGTGAAGGGGAAAACCCGTTTAGCCGCGACGCGACGCTTCGGAGTGGAGCGCGGGC
>JAYUGD010000104.1:0-2476 GCA_043767785.1 Zavarzinella sp.
TGCGCCCCGGCGGCCGTGGCTCTGGGGCTGGCGGCATGGCTGGCTCCGCGGCCGGTCGTCACTTCGTCACCTTCTTCGCCGTCGCCTCCCCCTCCGTGATCTTCCAATACGCATCCGGCGCCAACCCGGCGTACTTCACCGTTAAGCCGTTGAGCCAATGGACCGTGACGGCGTCGGCGGTGGTGTCATCCCCCAAGCCGAACAACAGGCGCTTGTCGTGCGTGCAGGCGAAGCCGGCGCCGCCTTTGACGAAGCGGGTTTGCGTGGCGGCCTTGCCCTCGAAGACGACACGGGCGCCGACGATGTCGCGGTTGGCCTTGCCGACCAGTTCGACGCCGAGCCAATGGCGGTCGCCCGTGGGGGCGACGTTGCGCAGGACGGCGACGGGTTCGTTGAGGTGGCTGATGACCACGTCCGTCTTGCCGTCGTTGTCCAAGTCGCCGAAGGCGGCCCCGCGGGCGTTGTGCGGGGCGGTGAAGTAACTCCCCCCGGTCTTGGAGACGACGGCGAATCGGCCCTTGTCGTTGCGGAGCAGGGTGGGCAGTTGTCGGCGGTCGGTCTTGTGCGGGAAGCGGATGGCGTGGCCGCTGACGATCATGAGGTCTTCCCAGCCGTCGCGGTCGAAGTCGAAAAAGCCCGTCCCCCAGCTCACGTACACGCCGTTGATGGCCGACAGCCCGGTCATCATGGTGGCGTAGGTGAACCGCTCGCCGCCGTTGGCGCTGCGGTTCTGGTACAGGGCCGGCAGCTCGTTCTCGTAGTTCGTCACCATAATTGACGGCAGCCCACTGCGGTCGAAGTCGGCCGCGTCCACGCCCATGCTGCCGTTGGGGCCGCCGCGCTCGTCGAGGGCGACGCCGGCCGACCGGCCCACTTCTTGCAGCGTCAGTTCGCCCGGCTTGCCGCGGTTCATGAAGAGGAAGTTGTCGTCCGTGTCGTTGGCGACGTAAATGTCCGGCCGGCCGTCGCCGTTCACGTCCACGAACAGCACGCCCATCCCGTGGCCCTTCTTCGGGACGGCGATCTTCGCGGACACGTCGGTGAAGGTGCCGTCCTTGTTGTTGCGGTACAGCGTGTGCGGCAGGGGCTGGAACTTGCGCGGCTGGCACACGTCGCGCGTCTTGCCGTCGTAGGTGCAGTCGGTCGGGTGATTGGTGTTGAAGTCCCAGTCGCCGTAGTGACAGACGTAAATCTCGGGGTAGCCGTCCCCGTCCAAGTCGCCCCACCCGGCCGACGTGGACCAGAGCGTGTCCGTCAGCCCCGCCTTCTTCGTGACATCAACGAACTTGCGGCCGCCCCCGGCAACCGGCTCGTTGTGCAACAGGACGAGCCGGTTGTACCCGGTCAGCAGCAAGTCGGGGAAGCCGTCACAATCGTAGTCGAAGGCGGCGGCGCCATGCGTGTACTGGAACGGCCCACCCAAGCCGGCGACCGCCGTCACGTCTTCGAACGTGAAGTTGCCGAGGTTGCGGTACAGCTTGCACGGGTTGCCGAGGACGGTCTTCCCCTCGTACTTGCCGCCGCCGGGCAGGAAGATGTCTAGCAGGCCGTCGCCGTCGTAATCGAAGAGGGCGACCCCGCCGCCGACGGACTCGATGATGGCGTAATTGTCCGCCTCCTCGCCGTTGCGGTAGGTGAAGTCGATGCCCGTCTTGGCCGTCACGTCCTCAAACACCGGCGGGCCGGCCGGTTCAACGGGGGCGACCGTTTCGGTCGTCGGCACGGTGGCGGGCTTCGGCAATTCCTTGTTGCACGCGGCGAACCCGGCCAGCAAGCCGACGGCCAGACAGCCGGAGAGAAGCGAACGGAAGGCCATCGGCGCACCGCGGGGAGAAGGGAAGCGCATGTGTTGGTACGGTATCTGATCGGCGGGCGTTCGCCACCGGGGCGTCTGACCGCCTTCCGAATTGCCGGCCGCGGTGTGGGCGGGTATGCTCAACACACCCGGCCCATCCCGACGGTAATCGCTGCCATGCCCCGCGTCTTGATCGCCGTTCTCGTGTTGCGCTGGGGGCGTTGGCCGCGTGGTTGGTTCTCGGCCGCTGTCCGTGAACCGCTTCCGTGAGCCGTTCCCCGCCGGGCAGGCAACGTTGGGAACGGGCCGAGGCCGACTGCCGGGCGGCCCTCGCCATTCACCCGCTGTTCGCGCAGGCCCCGCTGATGTTGGGGGTTTGTCGGCACCGCCGCGGCGACCCGGCCGGCGGCGAACACGACGCGGAAACGGCCGCCGGCCTGGCCACCGACCCGCGGCAACGCGCGGCCATGTCAGACTGGTACGCTCTGCAAATTCGGTGAGGCGACTTCGCCCGGACCCCGCTTCGCCTCAGGCCGCCCGCCACTTCGTCTTGCGGCGGCCCTTCCACGAGCGGCGGGCGCCGCGGCCGCGCGGCCGCTCCCCCGTCTCGTCACCCCGGCCGCACAAACGCCGGCCGCCTGAGTTGGCCGTCTGAAAATGAGTGCCGTGATCGACCCGACG
>JAYUGD010000105.1:0-17925 GCA_043767785.1 Zavarzinella sp.
CCGCCAAAAACTCAACGCCGCCCAACCGTGGCCTTGCCAAGGCCCCCACGGGTGTCCAAGGGCTGGATGAAATCACGGGGGGTGGGCTGCCGCGCGGCCGGCCCACGCTCGTCTGCGGCAGCGCCGGCTGCGGCAAGACGCTCTTGGCGATGGAATTCCTCGTCCGCGGCGCCACGCAATTCGGCGAACCCGGCGTCTTCATGGCCTTCGAGGAGACGAGCAAGGAACTGACCGAGAACGTCCGCTCGCTCGGCTTCGACCTGGACGAACTCGCCAAGCAAAAAAAGCTCGCCATCGACTTCGTGCGCGTCGAGCGGAACGAAATCGAAGAAACGGGCGAGTACGACTTGGAAGGGCTGTTCGTCCGCCTCAACTACGCGATCGATTCCATCGGCGCGAAACGGGTCGTGCTCGACACACTCGAGACGCTCTTCGCCGGCCTGTCCAACATGTCCATCCTGCGCGGCGAACTGCGCCGCCTGTTCCGCTGGCTCAAGGACAAGGGCGTAACCGCCGTCATCACCGGCGAGACCGGCGACGGCACGCTCACCCGGCACGGCTTGGAAGAGTACGTGTCCGACTGCGTCATCCAACTCGACCACCGCGTGGAGAACCAAGTTTCGACGCGGCGGCTGCGGATCGTCAAGTACCGGGGCACCACGCACGGCACCAACGAATACCCCTTCCTGATCGACGAGGACGGCATCAGCGTCTTGCCCGTCACGTCCTTGGGGTTGCAGCACGAGGTGAGCAACGACCGCGTTTCGAGCGGCGTGCCGCGCCTCGACATGATGCTCGGCGGCGAGGGCTACTTCCGGGGCAGCACGGTCCTGATCACCGGCACGGCGGGCAGCGGGAAGACCAGCCTCGCCGCCCACTTCGCCGCCGCCGCCTGCCAGCGCGGCGAGCGCTGCCTGTCCTTCGCCTTCGAGGAATCCCCGGGCCAACTGATCCGCAACATGCGCTCCATCGGCATCGAACTGGAGCCGTGGGTGAAGAAGGGCTTGCTGCAATTCCACTCCAGCCGCGCCGCGATTCACGGCTTGGAAATGCACTTGGCGACCATCCACAAATTGGTGCGCGACTTCCAACCGCGCGTGGTGATCATCGACCCGATCGACACACTGGTGACGGCGGGCACGCGCCGGGACGCGACGGTGATGCTGACCCGGCTGATCGACTTCCTCAAGATGCAGGGCATCACCGCGCACCTGACCAACCTGACGAACGCCGGCGACGCCCTCGGCGACACCGATATGGACATTTCGTCGCTCGTGGATACGTGGTTGCTCTTGCGCGACCTAGAATTGGGCGGCGAGCGGAACCGGGTGATCAACGTCCTCAAGTCGCGCGGCATGGCCCATTCCAACCAGCTCCGCGAGTTCCTGCTGACCGACCGCGGCGTCGAATTGCAGGACGTGTACTTAGGCCCGGAGGGCGTCCTGACCGGCTCGGCGCGGCAGGCGCAAGAAGCCGGGGAAAAAGCCGTCGCCATGCTCCGACAGCAAGAGGTCGAAGGCAAGCAGCGCGAGCGCGAGCGCCGGCGCGAGGCGCTGGAAGCCCGCATCATCGCCTTGCAAAAGGAGTTCGAGGCGGAAGAGGAGGAGGCCAAGCGGCTCATGGCCCAAGTCCATGCGAGCCAAGAAGTTTTGGGAAAGGACCGGGAGGAAATGGGCCGGAGCCGCAAGTCCGACGCGAGCGAGACGACCCCCCGTTCCCGCAAGATACCGGGGAGCCGCAAATGAACGTGCTGCCCGCCGAGCCTGTCGAGGAAGAAACGCCAGCCGGAGCCAACGGAGTTGCGGAAGTGTGGGAGTTGCGGTTGTACACCGCCGGGCAGACGCCGCGGTCCGTGGCCGCCTTCGCCAACCTCCAGAAACTGTGCGCGGAGCATCTGCCGGGCCGGTACAACATCGAAGTGATTGACCTCATGGAGCACCCGCAACTGGCGGCGGGGGACCAGATCGTGGCGATCCCCACGCTGGTGCGGAAGTTGCCGGAGCCGCTGCGCCGGATCGTCGGCGACCTGTCGAATACGGAGCGAACTCTGGTGGGCTTGCAGTTGCGTCCCGCCAAACCGGGCAAGTGATCGAGGACGGATCAGATGAAGAAAAAAGACCCCAGCACGACCGAGGCGTTCGAGAAATTGGTGGCCGGCACTCCCCCCGATGAGCGCTATGTCTTGCGCCTTTACGTCACCGGCATGACGCCGCGCAGCACGGAAGCCTTCGCCACCATCAAGGCCCTGTGCGAGGAGCGCCTGCACGGCCGCTACGAGTTGGAAGTGATCGACATTTATCAGCACCCGCAACTGGCGATCGACGAGCAAATTATCGCCGTGCCCACGCTGGTCAAAAAGCTGCCGGCGCCGCTGCGCCGGTTGGTCGGCGACCTCTCCAACGAGGAGCGGGTGTTGTTGGGCCTGGACCTGCGGCGCAAGCCATAAAAGAGACGTGCATGACGGACGCGAACCGGCCGGCGGAACTCGCCGAGCTGCGATTACGGCTGGAAGAGGCCGAGGAGACGATCCGGGCCATCCGCAGCGGCGCCGTGGACGCCTTCGTGGTCGAGGTGCCGCACGGGGCGCGGGTCTACACCCTCCAGAGCGCGGACCGGCCCTACCGACTGCTGGTCGAGGAGATGCAGCAGGGCGCCCTCACGCTCCGCGAGGACGGCACCATCGCCTACTGCAACCGCCGCTTCGCCGACTTGATCGGCACGCCGCCTGAGCAACTGATGGGCGTCGCCTTCCGCGACTTTATCCCACGCGATGCCCAAATTTCTTACGAACGCTTGCTGCAACAAGGCCGCACCAGCGCCGGTCAGGGTGACGCTCATTTGCAGACCGCCGGCGGCGCGCTCGTGCCGGTGTTCCTCACCGTCAACGCCCTGCCGGCGGACTGCGGGGCCGCGGTCGGCGTCCTCGTGACCGACCTGACGACCCAGCGGCACCACGAGAAACTCCGCGAGAGTGAAGAGCGCTACCGCAATTTGTTCAATGCGATTGATGAAGGCTTTTGCGTCATCGAAATGATCTTCGACGACCGCGGCAAGCCGGTCGATTACCGCTTTTTGGACGTGAACCCGACGTTCGAGACACAGACCGGGTTGCGCGACGCGACAGGCAAACGGGCGCTCGAACTCGTCCCCGATCTCGAAGCGTATTGGCCGGAGACGTTTGGCGAAGTCGCGACCACCGGCGAACCGCGGCGCTTCTCGAAAGAAGTCCGGGCGATGAATTTATGGCTCGACGTCTACGCGGGCCGAATCGGCGGGCCGGACAGCCGGAAACTCGCGGTCGTTTTTAACGACATCACCGACCGCCTCCGGGCCGAAAAATTGCTGCGGCAAAACCACGACACGTTCTTCAACTTGGTCGAGAGCGCGCCGTTCGGCGTCTACGTCTTGGACGCGGACTTTCGGATGCGGCAAGCCAGCGCCGCGTCTCGGAAGGCGTTCGAGAGTGTCCGCCCGCTGATCGGCCGCGACTTCGAGGAAGTCGTGCGGACGGTCTGGCCCGACCCCTTCGCCACCGAAGCGATCGGGCACTTCCGTCGCACGCTGAACACCGGCGAGCCGTTCGCCATGCCGAACAGCACCGAACGGCGTCTCGATGTCCCCGGAGTCGAATCCTACGACTGGAAGGTCGAGCGCATCACCCTTCCCGACGGGCAGTACGGCGTCGTCTGCTATTTTTACGACATCACCGAACGGACGCGGACGGAAGACGCCCTGCGCGCGAGCCAGTCTCGCCTGCGCCACGCGGCGAATGCGGCCGGGTTGACCTACGTCGAAGTGGACCTCGCGAGCGGCGTCGCGCGGACGGCCGAGAACTTCGCGGCGGTCATGGGCTACGCCATACCGCCCGCGCCGGAAGCCGACGTGTCGGTGGGCGCTCGGCTCCTGCTCGACCACGTCGTGCCGGACGACCGCCCGAGTGTCGCGGCGGCGCTCCGGGATTTCACTAATGGCCGGCACGTCGGCAAGATCGAGTACCGCGTGCGCGGCGACGACCGGATCGAGCGCCACATCGAGAGCGAGTGGTTCATCGAGTCCGATTCGGGCGGCGTACCGCTGAAGAGCTTTGCCACCAACCTCGACGTCACCGAGCGCAAGCGCGCGGAACAAAAGTTTCGCGGCCTGTTGGAATCCGCCCCGGACGCGATGGTAATCATCGACGGACAAGGGCGGGTTGCGCTGATCAACGCCCAAACGGAAAAACTGTTCGGCTACGCCCGCGGCGAACTCGTCGGGATGCCCGTCGAGATGCTCATCCCGGAGCGTTTCCACGACCGTCACCCCGGCCATCGCCACAGTTTTTTCGGGGATCCCAAGTTGCGGCCGATGGGCGTCGGTCGGGAACTGTGGGCCGCACGCAAAGATGGAACCGAGTTCCCCGTGGAGATCAGCTTAAGCCCCTTGGAAACCGAGGCGGGCATCCTCGTCACCGCCGCCATTCGCGACATCACCGAACGCAAGAAGGCCGAAGAAGCGCTGCGGGAGTCGCAGCGCTTCCTGCGCTCCTCGCTCGACGCCCTCTCGGGCCACATCGCCGTCCTGGACGACACGGGCACGATCCTGGAAGTCAACGAGGCCTGGCGGCGGTTCGCCGAAGAGAATCAGTTCATCGGCGCCGGCTACGGCATCGGGGCCAGTTACCTCCAGGATTACCAGCAGACATTTCCAGAAGGGTGCGAGATCCCGCCGTACACCAAGGGCATCAACGACGTCATCGCCGGACGGCAGGCCCGTTTCGAGTTGGAGTACCCCTGTCACTCCCCCACGGTTCAGCGCTGGTACGTCATGCGGGTCACGCGGTTCCAGAGTCCGGGGCCGACTCGAATCGTCATCGTCCACGACAACATCACCGAACGAAAGCTGGCCGAAGACGCCTTGCGCGAGAGCGAGGCGTTCAGCCGCGGCATCCTGGAGAACAGCCCGGATTGCGTCAAGGTGCTCGACGCGGCGGGCCGGGTCATGGGCATGAACGTCAACGAAAAATGCCTCATGGAGATCGACGACTTTGCGACCGTCGAGGGCCGTCTGTGGTGGGAGTTGTGGCCGAAGGAGGGGCAGGTGGAGGTGCTCGCGGCCATCGAGGCGGCCCGCACCGGGGGCACGGGGCGATTCCAGCGCTTCTGTCCCACCGCCAAGGGTGTCCCCAAGTGGTGGGACGTGATCGTCGCGCCGATCCGCGACGCGGCAGGAGAGGTTCTCCGCTTCGTCTCCGTGTCGCGCGACGTCACCGAACGAAAGCTGGACGAGGAGCGGTTGCGGCAGAATCACGACACGTTCTACACCTTGATCGAGAACTCGCCGTTCGGCCTCTACATCGTCGATGCGCAGTTTCGCATGATCAAAGTGAGTGCCGCTTCGCGGAACGTCTTCCGCAACATTCACCCGCTGATTGGCCGCGACTTCGAAGAAATTATGCGGATACTCTGGCCCGAAGAGTTCGTCCAGTTGGCGATCGGTCGCTTCCGTCACACGCTGGACACCGGCGAGCCGTTCGGCATGCCGAACTTCAGCGAGCAGCGCCGGGACATCGCCGGCGTCGAATCGTACGACTGGAAGATCGAGCGCATCACGCTCCCCGACGGCCAGTTCGGCGTCGTCTGCTATTTTTACGACATCACCGAGCGCAGCCGCTTGGAAAAGCAGATGCAGGCGCAGACGGCCGCCCTCGCCGAGGCCGATCTCCGCAAGAATGAGTTCTTGGCGATGCTGGCCCACGAGCTTCGCAACCCCCTCGCCCCGATTCGCAACGCCGTGCAAGTCTTGCGGCTGACGGGCGGCAACGGGGACGCCGTCGCCGCGGCGTCCGAAATGATGGAGCGTCAGATCGGCCAAATGGCCCGGTTGGTGGACGACCTGCTCGACGTGAGCCGCATCACGCGGGGCAAGATCGAACTGCGCCGGGAGCGGATCGAATTGGCCTCCGCCGTCCACCAAGCCGTCGAAGCCGCCCGGTCACTCTACAAGGACATGAACCACGACCTGACCGTCGCGCTGCCGCCGCGGCCGGTGTATCTGAACGCCGACCCGACTCGGTTGGCCCAAGTGGTGGGCAACCTCCTCAACAACGCCTGCAAGTTCACCGACAAGGGCGGCCGCATTTCGCTGACGGTCGAGCGCGAGGGCGCGCAGGCCGTGATCCGCGTGCGGGACAGCGGCATCGGCATCGCCGCCGATCAGCTCCCCCGCATCTTTGAAATGTTTATGCAGGTGGATTCGTCGTTGGAGCGCTCGGTGAGCGGCTTGGGCATCGGCCTGATGCTGGTGAAGAAACTGGTGGAAATGCACGAGGGCACGGTGGAGGTCCAGAGTGGCGGCATCGGTCAGGGGAGTGAGTTCATCGTGCGTCTGCCAATCTTGATCGACCCGTCGGACGTGCCACGGCCCGCGCCGGTCGCCGGCGAGCCGGCGCCCCCGACCGCCCGCCGCATCCTCGTCGTGGACGACAACCGGGATTCGGCCATGTCGCTGGCGATGCTGCTGGACATGACGGGCAACGAGACGCGCACCGCCCACGACGGCCTCGAAGCGGTGGCCGCGGCGGCGGCGTTCCGGCCCGACGTGGTGTTGCTCGACATCGGCCTGCCGAAGATGAACGGCTACGAGGCGGCCCAAAAGATCCGAGAGCAGCCGTGGGGTAAAAAAATGGTCTTGGTGGCCCTGACCGGCTGGGGTCAGGAGGAGGCCCGGCAGCGGTCCAACGAGGCCGGTTTCGACGGCCACATGGTCAAGCCGGTGGATTACGCCGCCCTTATGAAACTGCTGGCCGAGTTGCTCCTCGCGAAGTAGTTTCATGAAGCGGGGCGGCCCACGTCCCGTGCCCGGCTTGTACCGCTTCCGCATCAATAATGGTGCGCCCGCACCCCGCGAGCGCTTTCTGAGACATCACGTTTCTTGCCGTCGGCCCGGCGAGCAAATGCAGACGTTAGGCCTTGATTAAAGGCACGCTGCGTGCTTCCATCATTGCATCATTCATCATCACAAAATCATCCAAGTCATCACCATGAAAGAAGCCACCAAGCGGTCGATACTTCGATAAATTCACATCGTCTTTGGTCTGACGATCATCGGGTACATTTATGGCCCGCCGGAGGAAGTTCTACAATACCGCGACAATTTTCGGTTTGTCTTCGTTCCTGTCATCCTCCTCACGGGATTTTGGATGTGGAAAGGCCACGCCGTTCGACGACTATTTTCAAAACGGTCGCCGGGCGCATAATGATTCACCCGGTTAAGCGCCGCGGTTTTGGAGTGAACACAATGGCTGGCAAGAAGTCCAAGAATTCGGCGAACGCCGCGGCCAAGCGGACCGCCGCGAAGCCGGCCCCCCTCACGGGTGTGAAGAGCCGTGAGCGGGCGACCGGGGAACCCGCTTCCCGGTTCATCGACCAGCGGATCCGCGAGTTGGCGGGATGGCGTGGGGAAACCCTGGCCCGCATGCGGGCGCTGATCTTGGAAGCCGACCCCGCGATGACCGAGGAGTGGAAGTGGATGGGCACGCCGGTGTGGTCGCACGACGGCATCATCTGCACCGGCGAATCCTACAAGAGTGTCGTGAAGCTCACGTTCGCCCGGGGGGCCAAGATCCCGGACCCGTCGCGCCTCTTCAATTCCAGCTTGGAAGGCAACACGCGACGGGCGATCGACATCCGCGAAGGGACTCAGGTTGACGCGGGGGCATTCAAGGCGCTCGTGCAGGCCGCGGTGGCCCAGAATCGCCCGCCGGCGAAAAAGACACGTGTGAGTGAGGCCGAGCCGGTGAAACTCCTTTCCGGCGGCAATCCGCAAATCGCGAAGGCCGACGGCGACGCCCCGGTGCAGGCATACATCGCCGCGATGCCCGGCTGGAAGCGCGACCTCGGGAAGCGCCTCGACGCGCTCATCGGGCGCACCGTGCCCGCCGTGCGCAAGGCCGTGAAGTGGAACACGCCGTTCTACGGCATCGAAGGCCAGGGCTGGTTCCTCGGCTTCCATTGCCTCACGAAGTGCGTCAAGGTGGCCTTCTTCCGCGGCACGTCGCTGCGGCCGGTCCCGCCCGGCGCCAGCAAGGGCAAGGACACGCGATACCTCGACATCCGCGAAGGCGACGAACTCGACGAGGCTCAGATGGCGACGTGGGTGACGCAGGCCGCCGCGTTGCCCGGTTGGGCGCCGTAGTCGCCCGTCCTGAGGCTCTGTCATCGCCGCGGCGCCGAGGAACGCCTATCTCATCGCGGGACTGAGGCGCGCGGGTTTTTCAGGCGGCTGGTTGGGAAGTGGTCGGGACAACCTACAATCCTTGGTGGCGTCGCCGGCGGCGAGCCCCAAACGAAAGGCATCCCATGAGTGCGGAATCTGACCGGCGACACTTTTTGCTCGGCGGCACGGCTCTGGCCGGCGGCCTCGTGACCGGGGCGGCCGCCGCCCAAGACAAGCCGCCCGCGAAGGACGACCCGCACGCCGGGCACGCCGGCGGCGGCGGGAAGAACTACGGGCCGACGGACCCCGGCGACCGCTACAAGCTGACGCCGGGCCGCCGCAAATCCGGCGAGCCGCCCGTCCCGGTCGAGCACCCGGACATCGGGAAGTTGCCCTGGAAGATGATCGACGGCGTCAAGGAGTTCCATCTGTACGCCCGGCACATGAAACGCGAATTCCTGCCCGACCAGTGGTTCGACGTGTGGGGCTACGGGGCCGAACCCGGCCCGAAATCCATGCCCGGGATGCCCGGCATGGCCGGGGCGAAAGACGGCAGCATGCCCGGCCCGACGATTGAAGTCGTCGAGGGGGACCGGGTCCGGTTCATCGTCCACAATGAACTGCCCGAGGCCACCACCGTCCACTGGCACGGCTTGGACGTGCCCAACAAGATGGACGGCGTGATGGGCCTCACCCAAGACGCGATCCCGCCCGGCGGGACGTTCGCCTACGAGTTCGACCTGCGGCAGAACGGCACCTTCTTTTACCACACCCACGTGGCCATGCAGCAAGCGATGGGCATGGTCGGGCTGTTCATCGTCCACCCGAAGGCGGCGTGGGACCCGCCCGTGGACCGGGACTTCGCCCTCATCCTCCAGGAGTGGGCCATCCTCCCCGGGGCGACGGTCACGAACACCATGTCGATGGAGTTCAACATCTTCACGACCAACGGCCGGGCCGCCCCGTACGTCACCCCGATGGTGGTCCGGCAGGGGGACCGGGTCCGCATCCGGCTGGTGAACTTCAGCGTCATCGACCACCACCCGATGCACTTCCACGGGATGACGTTCTGGATCACCGGGACGGAGGGCGGGCGGCTGCCGGTGACGGCGTGGGTCCCCCGCAACAACGTGCTGGTCGGGGTGGCCCAAGCCTACGACATCGAGTTCGTGGCGTGGAACCCCGGGGACTGGATGCTGCACTGCCACATGTTCCACCACATGATGAACTTCATGTCCTCGATGGCCGGCCCGATGGGCGGCGCCATGAAGGGGATGTCGGCCGGCGGGAACATGGCCACCGGCATGGGAATGCTCACGCGCGGGCCGGCGCTGAACGCGGAATTCGGGGGCACCCTCGGCCGGGGGCTGGGGGAAAACACCGGCACCGACCGGGCCGTCGGCAACGGGCCGGGGATGAAGGGCATGGACATGAAGGACGGCATGAGCGTGCCGGGCTTCCCCCAAGACATGTCCGGCATGGCCGACTACTCGGCGGCCGAGATGAAGAAGTTGCTCAAGCCGGAGACGCGAGGAATGCGGAACGGGTGGGCCGCGGACGTCGAGGGGCTGTCCACCCTCGTCCGGGTGCTACCGCCGGACTTGTACGACAAGGTGATGTCCGGCAAGGGCGAGGTGCCCCCCGGCGCGAGCGTCCCGGGGGGCGGCCCCGGCAAAGCCGCCGGCGGCCACGGCGGGCACGGCGGGATGAAAATGGACCCGCCCGCCACGGGCCATGAAGGGCACGGCGACCCGAAGAAGAACCCGGCCCCCAAGAAAGACGGGCACGAAGGGCACGGCGACCCGAAGACGGGGCCGGCCCCCAAGAAGGACACGCCCGACGCGCCCAAGAAGTAAGCCGGCCGTCGCGCGGCCCTCCAACCGAATCACCGCGGCTTGGGCGTGGCGCCGATGTGGCCCGGCGGCGTCGGGTTCGACGGGGCGGCCAGCCCGTCCACGAGGAGAAGCCCGCGCACTTCGACCTCGGCCCGGTGGAACTGCACGAGCGACTTGTTGTACTCGTCGTTCAGTTGGTACACCGCCCGCCGGGCCACCAGCACTTGCGGGAACGCCGCCCGCCGGGCCTTGAACTGCTCGGCGTACAATTCTTCCATTTTCTTGGCCTTCGGCAGCAATTGGTCGCGGAAGTTCTCGACTTCTTCCCGGGCGGTCTCGTACCGCGTGAAGGCGTCCGCGAACCGCCGCCGGAGGTCGAGTTGGACCCGCGTCACCTCGGCCTGCGACCGGGCCAAGTCGGCGGCGGCTTGGCGGACGGTCCCTTGATTCTGGTCGTGGACCGGGATGGGGAGCGAAAGCCCGACTTGCGCCGTCGGGCTTCGGGTGTCGTAGTCGTACCCGACGCCCCCGCGGACGGTGACGTTCGGGACCCACTCCCGCCGCTCGCGCTCGAGCTGGACTTGGTCCTGTCGCACCTTGGCCGCCGCGAACGCCACTTCCGGGCTGTCTTGGAGTACGCGGGCCAAGGCCTCTTCGCGCGCGAGGGCGGGGCCGGCCGGCTCCAACTCGCCGGCGAGCTTCTGCGGCGGGAGGTCGGCGACGCCGACGACGGCGGCCAAGTGGACCCAGTCTTGCCGCAACCGGGCCTCGGCGGTGCGGACGGCGATCCGGGCTTGGGACGCTTCCACTTCCGCTTGAAGCAGGTCTTGTTGGTTCGCCTGGCCGAGGTTGAGCAACTGCTGCGTCACTTTCTCGGCCTCCGCGGCGTTCTCCGCCACGCGGCGGTCGTTCTCGACCGACCGCTGCGCCGCGAGGACGTCGAAGTACGCGGCGGCCAGCCCGTTCGCCACCCGCAGTTGTTGGGCATGGGCTTGGATCTCGGCCAACTCGGCCTCGATTTCGTACTTCCGCCGGCTGAGTTGGAGCTTCCCGCCGGTCACGATCTGTTGCTGGAGGGAGAAGAACGTCCACTCCCCGGCCTTGTTGTTGGCCCCGATCTGCTCGCCGGTAATCCCGACGGTCGGGTTGAGCGGCAGCCCGGCCTGAAGCGCCTTCCCGCGGGCCGCCTCGATGTACGCGGCTGCCTGGGCGAGGGTCGGGTTGTTGGCGAGCGCGAGCTGCTCCAACGCGGCGATCGTGAGCGGCTGCCCGGCTGCCGGCGCGGCGGCGTCCGCCGGGGCTTCGGCCGCGGCGGCGATGATCGGGGCCGCGGCGTCGGGCTTCGCCGTCATGGCGACGGCCGTGGGCAGGGGGTCAAAAGTGGCGCCCCGCCCGGGACGGTCGGCCGTCTGGCACCCGGCCGTCACGGCCGTGGCGGCCGAAACTCCGAACATGATCGCCCGAACGCGGGTTCGCATCGCATGCCTCCAACGTCATTTGAACGGGCCGAGAGCGACCGCCGGAAAATCCTGTCGCACACAGAGAATCGGTAAATGGGGATGCGCGGAGCGATCCGAATCGGGCGGTCGTGCCGGCAATCCGGCCCGGGGAAGCGGACTTTCCGGGTTGTGACGATTGGAAGGCGGTCAGCCACGCCGGTGGGGCCGCCATGCGTCGATTTTCGCGGCCAGTCAGGCGCCGACCGGCCCCCCTCCGACCACGTTCGGCTTTACACAAAATTGGCTCCCGCGTAAGATGTGGGTGGGCCAGAGGTATTTTTGACTGATGTTTCGAGTCGTGCTGACCCTGTGCTTCACCGTCACGTCCCTCTTCGGGCCGGCGCTGTGCTGCTGCGCGACTTCGGCGGCCAAGCCGACCGTCACGGCGGACGCGACGGCGCCGGCGAAGAAGTCTTGCTGCTCCTCCGAACAGACGCCCGCCCAGTCGGGCAAGCCGGCCAAGCCTCATCACCAACCCGGCGAGTGCCCGTGCAAAAAGGGCAAGCCGGACGCGCGATTGGCGCTGGCGGAGGCCCAATCACCCGTCGTTTCCGGCGAGTGGCTCGCGGCGGCCATCCACGCACTCGCCCCGAACGACGCCTTCGATCTCTCCTTCCGCGGCCTCTCTCCGTGCGGCGGCCTCTCCCGCGACTTCGCTCCTGTCTCGACGGACGACCTACTCCGCACGCATCACCGCTTGCGCTGTTAATCCGCTTCCCATCCCCATCCTGAGCGTCCGGTCGCGGCCCCGCGCCCGCGCCGCCTATTCCTTCCGTCATTTCACCGTCCCGTCGCGGGCTATTGCCGCCGGCGGGCAGGAGTTGATTCATGCGTACCATCATGCTCGCGGGGGCGGCCTGCTCCCTTCTCGTTGCCGTCGGTTGTTCGGAAAAGCCGGCCGACGACTCCCGGCCCACGACGGGCCAGACGGCCGACACGAAACCGGCGCCCGCCCCCGAGACGGCCGACGGCCACGGCCACTCGACGACCGTCCCCGGCGCGCCGACGAAAGTCGTGGACGACGACGAAAAGACGCTCTACCTGACGCCGGGCGGCAAGTACACCGAAGCCGACATCACGGCCAACGGCGGCGTCACCGCGTCCCAGAAGTTCAAGGGCTTCAAGGCCGCGCACGACTTGAAGCCCGCGGCCGGCGACCAGATTTGCCCGGTGACGCTGACGCGGGCCAACCCGAAGGTTTCGTGGGTCATCGGCGGCAAGACGTACGAGTTCTGCTGCCCGCCGTGCGTGGACGAGTTCGTCGCCCTCGCCAAGGAGAAGCCGGACGAAATCAACGACCCGGCGAGCTACGTCAAGAAGTGACCCCGGCCCGGCTTCGGCGGATTCATCCCGACTTCGATACCAGGAGGACAATATGCGAGCGCTTCGACTGACTATTACTGGCCTGGCCCTGTGCGTGGGCTTGGCCGTGTTCGGCTGTCAACAGGCCGATACCCCCAAGCCGGTGACGAAGGACACCGGCTCCCCGCCCACGCAGGAGGCCGACGACGTGGCGGCCGAGCGGGCGAAGCTCTCGCCCGCGGACCGGGCCTTGGTCGCGGCCCAAGAGTGGTGCGTCATCTCGACCGACGGGCGGCTCGGGTCGATGGGGCCGCCCATTAAGCTCGACATCAAGGGCCGGCCGGTGTTCGTGTGCTGCAAGGGGTGCAAGAAAGAGGCGGAAGCCGACCCGGACAAGACGCTGGCCACGCTCGCGGAATTGAAAGCGAAGGCGGCCAAGTGAGCGGACACCCCCGAATCGCGGGCCTCGACGGCGTCCGCGGCCTGGCGGTCTTGGCCGTCACGCTGTTCCGCTTCGGCATGCCCCTGCAAGACGGCACGCCGGAGGGCGACGGCGTCGCGTGGGTGCTCGGCAAGGGGGAGCGGGGCGTCGATCTGTTCTTCGTGCTGTCGGGCTTCCTCATCACGGGAATCTTGGCCGACGCCAAGGGGTCCGGCCACTACTTCCGCGACTTCTTCGTCCGGCGGTCCCTGCGAATTTTCCCGCTGTACTTCGGCGTCCTGTTCGCGGCCTTCGTCGCGTTGCCCGTGGTTTGGCCGGCGGTCGTTGAATACACGGAGCCGGCCGGCTCTCACCAAGGCTGGCTGTGGACGTACACGACGAACGTATACCTCATGCGGGACGGCCGCTGGTCGCTGGGGTCGTTCAACCACTTCTGGTCGCTGGCGGTGGAGGAACACTTCTACCTCGTGTGGCCGTTCGTGATCGCCGTCCTGAGCCGGCGGGCGGCGATGATTTTCTGCGTGGAGTGCGTCGTCCTGGCCGCCGGGTGCCGGGTGTTGCTGCACGCCTGGGGCCACCTGACCGTCACCCCGGACGTCCTGACGATCTGCCGGATGGACGCGCTGGCCGTCGGCGGCTTCCTCGCCCTCGCGGCCCGCGGGCCGGGCGGGGTCCAAGCGTTGGTCCCGTGGGCGTGGCGGCTCTCCGTCCCGGCCGGGGCGCTGCTGGCCGCGTCCTCCCTCGCCGGCCGCAATTTTTTCTACCTGCCCCACACGTTCGCCGCCATCGCCTTCGGCGGCGTGATCGTCTGGGCGACTGCGGGCCAGTCCCGGCTGTCAAAAGCGGTTTGGGGAAACAGACTGTTGGCGACGTTTGGCAAGTACGGCTACGGCATGTACGTCTTCGGCAACTTCCTCGTCCCCGTGGCCGCGGCGTACTGGCCGCCGGAACTACTCGGCGCCGCCCTCGGCCCGGTGGGCGGCCGCGTGGCCGCCGTCGCGCTGTCCGTCGCGGCGACGTTCGCGGTGGCGTGGGTAAGTTGGCACCTGTACGAGAAACATTTTTTGAAACTGAAGGACCGCCTCGCCCCGCGGGCCGCGTCCGTCAAGGAGCCGTCGCGTGAGCGGACGGCGTAAAACCGCCCTCGCCGCCGCTTGGCTGTACGCCCACGCGGGGCACGTCGCCTTGCCGTCCTGCGGTGTGCAGGCGGACGCGGAGAAGGGGTACATCATCCTGAGCCGCGAGTCCCGGGACGCGCTTGACGTGCGGGCCGCGGAGATCGAGACGGCCCCGCAACCCGGCCGGGGCCGCGAAGTTTCTGCCGGGGATGAGCGGGCAAGCCGCCATTTCGTTGCCCGGCCCGGCCGAGGCCCGGGTGATTCCCGCGGCGGCCGACAGGGCGAGGCGCCACGTTCCCTTGAGAAATGTCTTGCGAGCGAAATCGGGCGGGGTATCATCAATCAACACCCACCACGCCGCATTCTCCGCGGGGCGCCTCCGATGTCCGGCCGCTTCAGGTTGCTCCCCGCACTGGGCCTTATTTCGCTCCTGCTCCCCGCCCACAAAGCGGCGGCCGAGGGGGCGCCCGACTCCGCCGCCGTCAAGTTTTTCGAGGACCGCGTGCGGCCCGTGCTCGCGGAGCATTGTTTCGCCTGTCACGGCCCGACGAAACAGAAGGGCGGGTTGAAGCTCGATTCGCGCGCGGCCGCGCTCAAGGGGGGCGACATCGGGCCGGCGGTCGTGCCCGGTGACCCGGCGGCGGGGTTGCTGCTCAAGGCCATCGGACACGGCGGCGAGCTGAAAATGCCGCCGACGGGGAAACTCGTCCCCCGTCAAATCGCCGACCTGACCGCGTGGGTGAAAATGGGCGCCCCGTGGCCTGCGGACGCCGTCGCCGTTGGCCCCGTGAAGAAGACGCCGACGACGGCCGGCGAGCATTGGTCGTTTCTGCCGGTCCGCGAACCGGCCCCCCCGGCCGTGACGGACGAGGCGTGGGTTCGCAACCCGATTGACCGCTTCGTGTTGGCCAAACTCGCTGAGAAGAATTTAAAGCCCGCGCCCCCGGCGGACAAGCGGACGTTGATCCGCCGGGCGACCTTCGACTTGGTCGGGTTGCCGCCGACCCCGGAGGAGACCGAAGCGTTCTTGCGGGACGAGTCGCCGGCGGCGTTCGCCAAACTGGTTGATCGTCTGCTCGCCTCCCCGCAATACGGCGAGCGCTGGGGCCGGCACTGGCTCGACGTGGCCCGGTACGCGGACAGCAACGGGATGGACGAGAACCTGTCCTACGCCAATGCCTGGCGCTACCGCGACTGGGTGATCTGGGCGTTCAACGCCGACATGCCCTTCGACCGCTTCGTGAAACTGCAAGTGGCGGGCGACCTGCTCGTGCCGGATTCGCCGGAGGGGGTGATTCCCACGGGCTTCTTGATGATCGGCCCGAAGATGTTGGCCGAGGACGACCCGGTCAAGATGCAGATGGACATCGTGGACGAGCAACTCGACACGCTCGGCCAGGCGTTCATGGGCCTGACGCTCGGCTGCGCCCGGTGCCACGATCACAAATTCGACCCGGTCACCGCCCGCGACTATTACGCAATGGCGGGGGTTCTGAAATCGACCAAGACGATGGACAACTTCAAGGTCGTCGCCCAATGGCAGGAACGCCCGCTGGCCGACCCGACAACGCTGGCCAAGGCGAAGGCCCACGACGAACTCGTCGCCGCCGCGAAGAAGGAACTCGCTGCCCGCGAAAGCGAGGCCAAGGCGAAGTTGCTCGTCGCCGCCCGCGCGCGCGTCGCGGATTACCTCGCGGCCGCCGGTGAAGTGCGAAAAAATCGGCCGGCGGGCGAGGCGTCGCGGATGGCCGGCGGCAAGCCGCCCGCGGGGACCGTGACGCTCGAAGCGGAAGACTTCCAGCGCGGCAATGTGTTGAAAGACCGCGAGACCTACGGCAAGGGGATCGGCGTCCTCGTCAACGCCGGGCCGCTGCCGAACTTCACCGAATACGACGTGACCGTCCCCGCCGACGGGACGTACGTGTTCGAATTCCGCTACGCGGCCGCGGACCCCCGGCCCGTCCGCGTCCTGTTGGACGGCAAGTATTTGGAAGACGCGGCCGGACGGGTTACTGGCGGATGGGGGCCGGACAAGCAAGAGTGGGACTTCGGCCCCGCGGTCACTTTGAAGAAGGGCAAGGCGGTCGTCCGGCTGGAGCGCGCCGGGCCGGTCCCGCACATCGACAAGCTGGCGCTGGTCCCGCTGCCCGCCGGCCAAGCCGCACCCGTTCGCCCGGCCGACCGTAAACTCGTGCCGGTGTTCCTGAAGCAATGGGTCGCGCACCTGGACCGACTCGGAAAGGCGCCCGAGGGGGACGCGCTCAAGAAACTGGCCGAGGCGAATGACGGCCCGTTTGCCGTCCCGACGCCCATCGACCCGTTGCTCCCCGAGGAGGAGGCGGCCGAACTGAAGATGTTGAGAGAGAAGGTGGCCGCGCTGGAAAAAGCACGCCCGCCGCTGCCGACGGCGATGGCCGTCTCGGAGGGGAAGCCGGAGAACCTGAAGATCCACCTGCGCGGCAGTCACCTGACACTGGGGGCCGAAGCCCCGCGGGGTTTTCCCGCGGCATTGACGTTGCCGGGTCAACCGGCCGTGGGCCTCACGGGGAGCGGCCGAAAAGAACTGGCCGAGTGGGTCACGCGGGCCGACCACCCGCTGACCGCCCGCGTTGCCGTCAACCGCCTCTGGACGTGGCACTTCGGGGACGGCCTCGTCCGCACGCCGGACAACTTCGGCCGGCTCGGGGATATGCCCGTCCACCGCGAATTGCTCGATTGGCTGGCGGCCCGCTTCGTGAAGGAGGGGTGGTCGGTCAAGGCAATGCACCGGCTCGTCATGGCGTCCGCGACGTACCAGATAAGTGCGGCCTACGACCCGACGGCCGCCCTCAACGACCCGGAGAACCGGCTGCACGGCCACTGGCCCCGGCAACGGCTCGGCGCCGAGGCGTTCCGCGACGCGCTGCTGGCCGTCGGCGGGAATCTCGACCTGACGCCCGCCGGCTCGCTGCTCACGGTCCCCAACAGGGCCTACGTGACCAGCACCGCCAACCGCAATTACGACGGCTACGATTCCGACCGGCGGTCGGTGTATTTGCCGGTGGTCCGCAGCGCCGGGTACGAGCCGTTCCAGGCGTTCGACTTCCCCGACCCGAGCGTCACGAAGGGGCGGCGGGCGGTCACCATCGTCCCGGCCCAATCGCTCTTGTTGATGAACGGCAAACTGGTCGGCCAACAAATGCGCCGACTGGCCGACCGGCTGCTCGCCCGGCCGGGGGACGATGCGTCTCGCGCCCGCTTCGCCTACGCACTGGTGTTCTCCCGGCCGGCCACCACGGTCGAAACCGAACGGGCGTTGGCATTCGTCGCCCAGTACGAGAAGGCGGCCGTCGCGGAGAAAATCCCCGCCGCGGACGCCCGCCGCCGGGCGTGGCAGGGCTTGGGCCGGGCGCTGGTGTCGTCGAACGAATTCATGTATGTGGAGTGAGTTTTCAAAAGGCAACAGTGGCGTTGCCGTTTGGCGGCCGGGGCGAGAAGCGGGCGGCGGTCAACCAAAGCCCGGCGCCTTGTTAGCCGCGACGCGGAGGCTTTGCGCA
>JAYUGD010000106.1:0-6993 GCA_043767785.1 Zavarzinella sp.
CGGGGCCAGCATTCCAGCGGCGTCCAGCGGTACACTTGGCACCGCCCGAAGTCGGTGACGGCCACCACGAACGCGGCGCCCTCGTACTTCTCACGCAGCGAGAGGGCCGCCGGCTGGTCCCACTCCTCGGGGCCGTGGACGGTGACGCTGTAGCGAGGGCCGCCGAGTTTCTCGCACAGGTTCGCCACGACCGCGGGGTTGGTGGCGAAATGCACGTGCAGGTGGTCGGCGCCGGCCGCCCGGAGCCATGTTTTCAGGACGCACGCTTCGGCGAAGTAGATCAGGTGCCGCAGCACGCCGCGCTCGGACCGCCGGCCGAACCGCACCGTGGCCCGCAGGGCTCGCCAGCTTCGCAACGGGTGACACAAAAGCGTTCGCATCGTGGCCGTAAAGAGGCTGAACTTCCCGGCGCCCAAGACCGCCCGCGTCTTGCCGAACTCGGCCCGGTCGGCCGGGTCGACGGCGTCGCGGCCGGACTCCCGCACGGAGAATCGCACGACCTCGACGCCGAGGGCTTCCAGCGCCACGATCTCCCGCCGGATGAACGTGTGCCGGACGTGCGGGTACTGGTTGGTGAGGTAGGCGATCTTCATGCGGGAGACCCGGCGGCCTTGTACTCGATCAGCCGCGAGCGGCGGCGAAACAGGCGATTCTTGACGTACACACCTTGCCCCCACGCCTGCGGGAACTTGGAGAGGACGCAGAACCAAGCGTACTGAAGAGCTGATTTCAAACCGTCCCCCCGCCGGCGCCGCGACCGGGCGATTTTGGCGAAGAGCAGTGGGTAGCCGAGCAACAAGGCCAGACTGACGCCAAACGTCCAGTAGGCAGGGCTGACGGCCACGACGGGCACGGCCACGCCCCAAAACCAATTGCTGCGGGTCTCCCGCGCCCAGATGCGGCACGGGCTGTGGCGGTGGATCGCGGACACTTCCGCAAAGGCGTGCCCGGCCCGGACGTGGCGCTTTCGCCACTGGCCGAAGCGAGACATGGCGGCGTCGTGCCGTGTCATCTCGGCGTCGAGGCGGACGATTTTTCCGCCGCGTTCCCGTAGGCGGACGCACAACTCCGGCTCTTCTCCCGCGATCAGGTCTTCGCGGTAGCCGCCCGCCGCCGCGAGGGCCGACGTGCGGAACATCGCGTCTCCGCCGCACGCCTCGGCTTCGCCGATCGGCGTATCCCACTCTTGGTCGCACAGCCGATTGTAAACGGAGGCGTCCGGGCGGCGTTCCCGACGCCGGCCACACACCGCGACGGCTTCCGGATGACTGTTCAGATAGCCCACGGCCGCTTCGAGCCAACCGGGTTGCACGTCGCAGTCCCCGTCCACGAATTGAATGAACGCCGTATCCGAGTGATTCGCGAAGAGCGGCCGCCAGCCGGCGTTGCGGGCGCGGGCCGCCGTGAACGGCCGGGAGAGGTCCAAATCGACCACCGTCACGCCCATGTCGCGGGCGACGGCCGGGCTGCCGTCCGTCGAGCCGGAATCGACGTAGACGACCGGCTGGCGGCCCGGGGAGAGTGACCGCAGGCACGCCCGCAGGCGGTCCCCCTCGTTCCGGCCGATCACCACGATGCCGACGCTCACGCCACGCCTCCGCCGGCCGCCAAAAGAGTCCGACTTGCCCTGCCCGCGAAGATTGACTAGAGTTCACTTGCTCGCGGAACCCCACGGACGCATGAAAGAAATCATACTGGCTGGCGCGTGTTTGGTCGGGATGCTGGTCATCTGGGACCGGGCGCGCCGGCACGGGTTGCCGTTCGCGTGGCAGGCGGCAATGATGGCGATTGCCCTCTCCATCCCCGTCGCCATCAATTTTCAAATCCGGTCCATCTCCTTGGACGCCCGGATGATCTTGGCCGTGTTCGTCGCGTTTCTTTTCCTCATGAGGCCGCCGGACTTTTTAGCCAAGCGGCGGCCGGTGCCCGCCGACTACGCCCTCCTGATCCTGATCGTCGTGCTCATCAGTTCGGAATTCTCGAACCGCACGGTGACGCCCTTCGGCTTCGCCTATGTGGCGCTGATCTGGGTGCCGCCGTACCTGCTCGGCCGCCTGTTCGTCGCCGAATCCCGCGACTTAAAGCACGTCATGGGGCCGGTCTGCGCGACGGCCGTGCTGTGGTCGTTCTTGTCCGTGGTCGAGGGCGTGTCGCACGTCAACTTGTGGCAAACGTTCGGCGGCGTCCAGATGGAAAACGACATCACCGAGGTCCGCTACGGCATGAAGCGGGCGTTCGGGTCGCAAGCCCATCCGATTTCGTGGGGGGTGACACTGGCGCTGGTGTTGCCATTAATGATCGAAGCGGCCCGGCTTGCCAAGCGGGGGGAGGGGCCGAAGTGGCTGGTCGCCGCCCCGTGGCTGATGATCCCCGGCTACATCGCGTGCGGCTCCCGGGCCGTGCAGTTAATGGCGCTGTTGATTGTCGTCGCCAACCTGTACTTCCTGTTCCCGCGGGCGCGCCCGGGCATCTTGTGGGTGGTGCTCGGGCTGGCCGTCGCGTTCTTCGCCTTCCGGGGGGACATCGTCGAATTGGTGTCCGCGAGCGTCGAAGACCTCAACCACCCGGAGTACATCGTCATCGACGGGGAAATCCACGTCTACACCGGCACGAAGCACCGGGACTTGCTCTTTCTGGTGTACAAGGACGCCATGGCCGACGCGGGGCTGCTGGGGTACGGAAACCCGCTGCAGAACATCCCGCTCGACCCGTACGTGGACGCGCGGTTCATCTCCGTGGACAACCACTTTCTGCACATTTACCTGCACAACGGCGCGCTGGGCTTGGTGTTCTTTTGCGTGTTCTTGACCTGCGTGATGGGGAACCTATTGGCCGTGATCGTCCGCGGCGGGGATGAGGTCGGCTTGGCCCTCACGATTTTCGGGGCCATGGTCGGGATGGTCATCACGTTCCGCACCGTGTGGATGGACATGAACTTCGGCTGGTTTTTCATGCTCTTGTGCGGAATCTCCGGGACGCTGACGAACGCCACCCTGACCCGCGCGGCGGCCCGGCCATATCATCAGCCCCATGTCGAGCCCTGACCCGGAACCGCCCGTGCCGCCGCCCGCCAGCGCGCGGCGGACACTCGTCGGCGGCGGGGCCGTCCTGATCCTCGGGTTCGGCTTCGACCAACTGATGCGCTTCGGGTCGAACGTCCTGCTCGCCCGCCTGCTGGACCCCGAGTCCTTCGGCGTCCTCGCCCTGTGCATGACCTTTATGGTCGGCCTCAGCCTCTTCTCGGACCTCGGCCTGCGCACCGCCATCATCCAGAGCAAGCGGGGGGACGACCCCGCCTTCCTGAACACCGCGTGGGTCATTCAAATCGGCCGCGGCTTCGTCCTCTGGGCCGTGGCGTTCGTCCTCGCGTACCCGGCGGCGTACTGGCGGGAGACGCCGGAGCCGCGCCTGCTGTGGATCCTCCCGACCGTCGGGTTCGTCGCCGTGCTGGAGGGCTTCACCTCCATGCGGATCGTCTCGCTGCACCGGCGGATGGGCCAGGCGCGGGTCGTCAAGTTCGACCTGACCTGCCAACTGGTCGCCGTCGGCGTGCAACTGACGTGGGCCAGCATCGACCGGTCCGTGAACGCCTTGGTGGCCGGAATTTTGGTGTCCGCGACGCTCCGCTGTCTCGGCAGCCACGTCGTCTTGCCGGGGGAGCCCACGCGGGTCGCGTGGGACCGGCCGGCCGCGTGGGAACTCGCCCACTTCGCCGGGTGGATTTACGTCAGCACGGCGTGCTGGTTCCTCGCGGCCCAGACGGACAAGCTGGTGGTCGGCCTCCGGTCCCTGGCCGCGCTGGGCGTGTACCATTTCGCGCTGCAACTCGTGCAGATGCCGGTGACGCTCTGTAGCACCATGGCCGGCCGGTTGCTGTTCCCCTACTACGCCCAACTGGTCAACGGCGGGCGGGAATTGCGGGACCACTACTTGAACACCCACAAGATGGCCGGCTTCCTCGTGGGCTTCTTCGTCACCGGGGCGGCGGCGGCCGGCCCCGCGCTGGTCGCGCTGATTTACGACGCGCGGTACCACGAGGCCGCCCTGTTCATCCCACTGTTGGCGGTCGGGGCCTTCTTCCAAATCCTCGACGCCAACGGCGGCGCGCTCCTGAACGCCAAGGGGCGCGTGAAGGCGTATGCGTGCAGCCACTTCACCAAAGTGGCCATCCTCGCGGTCGGCATTCCGGTGGGGTACGCCCAGGCGGGCATGAAAGGCATGATTATCGCCGGGGTGGTGGGCGACATGGTGCGGTACGTCGTCACGGCTCTGCTGCTGGACCGCACCGGCTACCGCATCTTTCGCACGGATGTCTGGTGGATACTCATCGCCGGCGGCATTTGGGCCGGCCTGTTGGTCATTCGGGAAGGGATGCGCGAGGTGATCCTTCCTGAGCAAACGAAAACGCTCGCCGGCGTGACGTTGCTGGCGAGCGTGGCGGGCGTTTGTCTGCTCTGGTCGATCGTGTACGCGGTCGGCTACCGTGTCGGGTGGCTGCCGCATTACCGGCGACGCCAAGCGGCTTAACCTCAGTCGCCGTGCATTTGCCGGAGGCGTCCGGACAGGCGCAGCAAGTGTTGGACGCGCTCGAACTCGTTCAGCCACTCCTGCGTGATTTGGTCCAATAGCGGGTCTTTGCCGATCCCCGTGGCGCAGCCGTCGCCCAAGCTGGCTTGCATCATGCTGCGGTATTTGGCCAGTGTCCGCTCCCCGTAGCGGCTCACCTCGTACCCGTCCTCACTGAAGAACACCGCCACCGGCACCCGCTTGCCGCCGTTGATGGACAACGCCGCTTGCACGTCGGCGTGGTCCGCGTTGTCGAGGTAGCGCACCTTGATGACCGGGGCGGCGGCCGCCAAGCGGTCGAAGATCGGGCACTGGCCGGAACAGTCCCCGCACCACGCCCCGGCCAGCACGAGGACGTTCGTCTCGCGGGTAAACTTCCCGAGCAATTCCGTTTGAGCCGGGGTGAGCTTCACGGCGTCATACGTCGATTTCCACCGCCCTTGGTGGGCCGGGCTGCCGTACTTCGCCAGAAAGTCGGCCATGGGCAGGCCGGCCGAAAACTTGTCGAACAGATTCATGAGACTTCTCCGTTAGGCGACGGCGGCGACGACGGCGTCGCCCACCTGAATCGTGGTGGCCTTGCCGCCGAGGTCCGGCGACATGGCCTTCTTGCCGGCGAGGACGGCCTTCACCGCGGCCCGCAGGGCTTCGGCCGCCGCGGGTTCCTTCAGATGATCCATCATTAGCGCGGCCGACAGCACGGCGGCCAGCGGGTTGGCGATCCCCTTGCCGGCGATGTCCGGGGCGCTGCCGTGGACCGGCTCAAACATGCTCGGGAACGTGCGGTCGGGGTTGATGTTGGCGCTGGAGGCCAAGCCGACGCTGCCGGTCACCATCGCGCTGAGGTCGGTCAGGATGTCGCCGAACAGGTTGCTGGCCACCACCACGTCGAACACCTCGGGCTTGCGCACGAAGTCCATCGCGGCGGCGTCGACGAGCAGGCTGTTCATCTGCACGTCCGGGTAGTCCTTGGCGACGGCCTTGGCCACGTCGTCCCACAGGGTCATGCCGTACACCAGGGCGTTCGACTTGGTGATGGACGTGAGCTTTTTCCGGCGCGTGCGGGCCGCCTCGAACGCGGCGCGGATAATCCGCTCGCACCCGCGGCGGGTGAACACGGCCGACTGGATGGCCGTCTCGGCCGGCGTCCCCTCGTACAGTTTCCCTCCGATGGGGGCGTATTCCCCTTCGGTGTTCTCGCGGTAGACGTGCATGTCGATGGAGCCGGGGGCCTTGTCCCGCAGCGGGCTGGTCACGCCGTCGAACAGGTACGCGGGCCGCAGGTTTACATACTGGTCGAACTTCCGCCGCATGGGCAGGAGCAACTCGTGAACGGTCACGCTGTCCGGCACGTCCGGCGATCCAATGGCCCCGAAGAAGATGGCGTCAAACTTCTTGAGCGTCTCCCACCCGTCCGCCGGGAGGATGTGGCCGGTTTGTTTGTAAAACTCGGACCCCCACGGGAGGCGGGTCCACTCGAACGTCGCGGCGTGCTTGGCGCCGGCGGCGTCCACGGCCCGGATGGCTTGGTCGATGACTTCCGGGCCGATGCCGTCCCCGGCAATGACGGCAATGCGATGGTTGGCCATGAAACTGCGTTCTCTCCGCAAGACGGGTGAAGTTTGAGGGCGGCGGGGCGTTGTGCGGATGCTGAGGATTCTGGCAAAAGCGTCAAACATCCGGCGGGCCGCGGGCCGATAGTCAATGCCTAGAGGCACGGAAGTTCGGCAAGCCGACGAAGTGACGGCCTGCCGGTGAATGTAGGCGAGTGAGAGGACGGGTCAAGATGGCCGACCGACGCAAACAGCGGATCATGCGCGCCAGTTACGCCTTGGGCATGTTGTTGCCACTGGCCGCCGGGTGCGCGTTCCCGAACGGGTCGATGCAAGGCGACCCGATGCTCGGCAGTTTCAACCGGCCGATCATTCGGACGCCCCCGCCGGAGCGCGGCGGCCTCGGCATGGACACGCCGGCCTACGACGGCGGCGCCCGCATCGGGGCCACCCCGCCGGACATCCCGACGGCCGTGGAGAACTCCAGCGGGTTCATGTCGCTGCCCAACCTGACCGTCCCGAACCTGTTCTCGCAGGCCGGCCAGTACGGCGGCGGGGACGACGTGCGGGTTCGCCGCGTGCCGACGGGGGCCGCTTTGCCGCCGGTCGGCGCTGACACGACGCGCTTTGCCGCCCTGCCGAAATTGCCCACGCCCGGCCAAGGGCCGGACGCGGTGATCGCCCGGCAGCGGACCCAAATCGGCTTCACCAGTGGCGCGTCGATCGAACCGGGGCTGCCGAGTTCGGACATCAAGCAAGTGCGGTACGACGTGGCCGCCGAGGCGGTGCGAATCCACAGCGTCGAAGAGGGGCAAAACGCCTTGGCCACGATGGGGACACGCGGCCAGCGGATGGAGCAGGCCGAAGGGGGCGA
>JAYUGD010000107.1:0-6989 GCA_043767785.1 Zavarzinella sp.
CAAGACCACCCCACCCTCGGGCCACCCGCGAATGACCGGCATTTTGTTGATCCAACTCGGCACGCCCGACGCCCCCACCAAGCCCGCCCTCAAAAAATACCTCCGGCAATTCCTCGGCGACCCGCGCGTCATCGAGGCCCCGCGGCTGCTGTGGTGGTTCATCCTCAACCTGCTCATCCTGCCGACGCGGCCGAAGCAGTCGGCCGCCAAGTACGCCCGCATTTGGGACGCCCAGACCGGCTCCCCGCTCTTGCACTACACCAAGCGGCAGGCCGAGGAGCTTCAAAAACTCTTCCCCGGCACGCCGGTCCGCTTCGGCATGCAGATCGGCAACCCGCCACTGGAAACCGTCGTCAAGGAAATGCTCGCCCAAGGCGTGGACCGCCTGATCTGTTTGCCGATGTACCCGCAATACTCGGCCACCACGTCGGCCAGCGCCACGGACACGCTGTTCAAGGCCCTCATGACCCTGCGCGACGTGCCGGCCATTCGCGTCGTCCCGCCGTACTACGCCCACCCGGCGTATCTGGACGCGATGGCCGCCGTCATCCGCGACGAGTTGGCGAAGCTGCCGGAACCGCCGGACCACTACGTCTACAGCTTCCACGGCATCCCGCAGAAATACGCCCAGCGCGGCGACCCATACGCGACCCATGTGGTTCGGACGACTCGCGGCCTGCAAGAGCGGTTGATGTTCCCGAAAGGGAAGTGGTCGCAAACGTACCAGTCCCTGTTCGGCCGCGACGAGTGGCTGAAGCCGTACACGGACGCCACGCTCGCGAAACTCGCCAAGGCCGGGGCGAAGAAGGTGTTCGTGATGCTGCCCGGCTTCACCGCTGACTGCTTGGAGACCATCGACGAGATCGGCCACGAGTCCGCGGCACATTTCAAGGAAGCCGGCGGCGACACGCTGTACCGCTGCCCGTGCCTGAACGACCACCCGGCGTGGATTCAGGCCATGAAGGCAATCATCGAAGACGAAGGGCACGGTTGGTTGCCGGGCGAGAAAAAGGACTGGCTGGTCACGGGCCGGGAAACCAGCGCACCGCCCCGTTCCGCTGTCGTGTGAATTGCTCCAACGGTGACGACCCCGTGACGGCGGGCGGGCGGCCAAAAATTGCCGCGGATACGAACACGCGCGAGGGGGTGATGGCTGCCAGCGTTTTCACTTCCTTGGCGTCGAAGTCGTCCGCGTCCGTCAGCACGAAGAGCGCGTCCGGCTTGGCGGCCAACGCTTCGCGGAACCCCCGCAAATGGTCGCTGCGCCCCTCGGCCGTCCGACGATCTAGCCATTTGTTCGCGGCGGCCAAATGTTCGGCGTCGGCCACACTCGTCGTCGGGAAACACGTCTCGGCCCCGCCGTTGTAGGCGACCAACTGGAACTTGGCGTCCGGCCCGAGTTGCTTCAGCGATTCCCGCACGATGGCCTTCGCCCGGCTCAGGGCCGGCCCCATGCTTGAGGAACAATCCAGCAGGTAGACGACCGTCTTCCCGGCCTTCGCTTTGCCGTGAAGTTTGGGAACATCGGCCCCGGCCGGCGAAGAATCCCCCGACTCCGGCGAATGACCACCCACCGACTTGATGACTGGATGAGCGCCCGGAACGGTGACAACATCCTTCGGAAGCGAGGCCGGGGGATCAATCAGTTTCGGCAACGGCGTGAGATTCGCGTGGAGAACACGCGGCGGCGGTTCCCGCAACGTGATCGAGAGTCCCGGGTCATCGTCCGGCGCATTCACCCGATTGTCCCACGCATCCGCAGGTCCGTCGCCCGCCGGTTTGACCGTGAACCAGCCGCCGACGAGGGCCGCGTGCAACAGCGTCGAAACACCGACCGCGAACAGCCAACGGGACGCGGAAATGGCACGGCGGGAATGCATGGCCGAAGGCCATAACACGGGGCGGTGTATGGTGTCGAGAGGTGTTTTTAATAACACCGCCGCGAGGCGGTCGTGTTGGAGTCCCGCTTTTAAGCGGTCTGTGACCTGCCCGACGCAATAGGCAGGAGGACCGAGTCTTCGACGGCCCGACCCCGTGGGCGAACAGTCGTCCCCCCAGAAGGCGAACCCTCGAAGACTCGGTTCGCCGGCCGCCTCTGGGTGGAAGGTCCAAGACCGCGTGAACGCGGAACTCCAACAAGACCGCCTGACGGCGGTTTGAACTACGATCACTGACTTTCCGCCAACGAAAGTGTAACGCCGCTCGTCTTCCTTGGTGGGCGCACGCCGCCCGCCGGGTTATAATTCCCTTGCGACCCGCCCGCGTCCCCGCCCGCGTCCCCGCCCGGAGTTTCCCGAATGGCCACCCTGCTTGACGCCCCGAAGGCCCCCACGGCGGCCAAGGTCGAGGAATTCGTCAACCGGCAACTCGCGGCCGCCCGCCGTCGGGTGCGGGTGTTGGACTTCTTCGCGGCCGGCTTGGTGGTGGCCATCGCCTCGCTGGCGTTTCTGCTGGTCGCCCAATTCATCGACCGGGCTTACGAGACGCCGCCGAAGACCGGCTGGCTGGTCTGGGGGACGTATGGCGTCTTGGCGGTCGCTTACCTGTACTGGTCCGTCTTCCGGCCGTCGCGGCGGGAAATTAACCCGTACTACGCCGCCCACGAACTGGAACACAACGTCGCGTCGGCCAAGAATTCGCTCGTCACCTGGGTCGATCTCGAAGACGACCAAAAGCTCCCCCCGTCCATCCGCACGGCCATCGGCCAGAAGGCCGCCAAAGACCTCAAGGGTCTCGACCTGAACCGGGCCATCGCCAACAAGATGCTGAGGTGGGTCGGCGTCGCGGCCGGCGTGCTGCTGGTCGCCAACGCGGTCGTCGCCTTCCTGCCGCCGACGCGGACGGCCCTGACGCTGGAAGAGCCGGCCAACGGGGACATGACCGTCTTCAACAACCAGGACGTGAAGTTCCAGGTGCGCGTCCGTGGCCTGATCCCGGCGGCAAACTCACCCGATGCAGTGCGGCTGCGGCTGTGGTACAACCCCGAAGACCCGGACACTTTTGAAGAACGCCCGCTGGCCGTCTCGGAGACCGACAAGCGGCAATTCAGCCTGACGATCCCGCCGCGGCAAGTGCGCATGGGCTTCCGCTACCGCATCCTCGCCGGCAACGCCGGCACGCCCGAGTACACCGTCACCTGCAAGATCATCCCCGAGTTCACCGGGTTTGACGTGGCCTACGAGTACCCCGCCTACCTCAAGCGCCAAGCCGAGCAGACCAACGACCAGAACCTGTTGGCCCCGTTCGGCTCGACGGCCACGCTGACCGTCCACACCAACCGCGACGTGAAGGGCGGGTATGTCGAGATCGACGGCCAAGCCAAGACCATCGACGGCCAACTAATCGAGGGGCAGTCGGACTCGCTGAAGTTCGTCATCCCGTTCGAGAAGGAATCGCAGTACCGCGTCTGGTTCACCACGACGGAGGGGGACAAAAACGCCGACCCGAAGCGGTTCCGGCTGGCCGTCATCGACCCGAAGCCGGTCTTCCGCACGTTCGACGTGAGTTACGAGTACCCCGCCTACCTGCGCTGGAAGCCGGCCAGGGCAACGGACGTGCGCGAGCCGGAAATCGAGGGCATCCGCGGCAGCGTCGTCACGCTGACCGCCAAGACCAACCGCGGCGTGAAGAGCGCCCAACTGCAAATCGACGGCCAGCCCCCGATCACCGGAACCAGCGTGCCCGACGAGCCGATGTGGGTGCGCTTTAAGTTGCCGTCCATCGACAAGGACGGCACGGCCAAAGTGAGTTTCACCCCCAGCACGCCGGAAAACCCGACGCTGCCGCGGGCCATCCCCATCCGGGCCATCATCGACCAAGCCCCGACGGTGCAACTCGACGAGCCGAAGGCCGAGGAGACCAGCATCCCCGCCAACGGCACGCTGGAACTGAAAGGCTTCGCGACCGACGACCACGGCATCGACGGCATGACCCTGCAAATGAAACTGACCGGCGTGCAAGACTTGGCGCTGACCGGCAAGCCGTACCGCAACGGCAAGCCGTTCCTGCGCGAGAAAGACAACTCGTGGCCGACCCGCGTGGACTACAAGGACTTCGTGAAACTGGCCGACATCCGCATGCCCAACAACCCGAACTTCCGGCTCGCCTCCGGCAGCGTCGTCGAGTTCTGGGTCGAGGCCAAAGACAATTGCACCGTCCCCCCCGGCCCGAACGTCGGCCGCTCGCTCGTCAAACGGTTCAAAGTCACCGCCCCCGTGCAACCGCCGGCCGAGAAGGCGAAGATCGACAAGCGCAACGATCAACTGAAGCAAGAGCAGAACAACCACGAGCAGAAGCAAGACAAGCAACTTCAACAGGAGCCGCGCCCGGCCGACCAGCCGCCGGTGAAGGGTAAGGAGAACCCGCCGGAGCAGAAGAATGACGGCAACCCACCGCAAGGAAACCCGGACCCCAAAAATCCCGGCAACCCGCCCATGCCGAAGGACGACGACCCGGCCAACCCCATGCCGATGCAGGGCGGCAATGACACGCCGATGCCGATGGACGGCATGGCTCCCGACCCCACTCAGGACGCCAAGACCAAGGAGATTGAACAGGCCGCCGACAAAGCCCGCCAAGACACGCAAGAAGGGGCGCCGAAGCCGAACCAGAAGACGGACCCAAACGCCAAAGTGGACCCGGCCGAGAACCGCCCGGCCCCGAAAGCCGGCCCCGAAGCCCAACCGCCTGCCGAGCAACGCCCCACGCCGATGAACGACCCGAACAAGCCGATGGGCGAGAACGGCCCGGCCGGCGAAAAGCGCGACGGCAAGGTGGACAACACGAAGGACGAGAAAGCCGAATCAAAACCCGGCGGCGACAAGCCGATGACTCCCGACAGTGAGCCGACCGGCCAAGACAAACAGCGCCAGGATTTCGGCGGCGCCGGCGAAAAGCCCAGCGAGCCGAAGCCGGAACCAAAACAACCCGCCGGCCAAGAACCGAAGCCGGAAAAGGGCGCCGCCCGCCCGGACCAGTCCCCCGAACAAAAGGGCATGAACCCGACCCAGAAGCCGCAAGCCGGGGCCAACAAGCCTGAGAAGGACGTAACGCCCGGCGAGCAGCAACCGATGCCGCAAGACACCGGCGACGGCCAAGGCGAGAAGGAACAGCCGGGCCAAACCGCCGGCAAAGACAAGCCCAAGGAGCGCCCGGAGGCCGGCGAGAACCGCGCGCCGCCCAAGAAGTCGGACATGACGGACACCGCCGGCGAAGCCCGGCAAGCCCCAAAGATGGGCGACGAGAACCCCGGCGCCGGCCGCCCCGAGTCGAAGAAGGACAACGGCGACCAGACCGCCAAGAGCGAAGCCAAGCCGCAAGCCGGCAAGGGCCAGCCCAACGACAAGACCGGCGAGCAAGGCGAACTGGACCGCGAAATGGGTGAGTTGGACCGCGAGATCAACTCGCCCAACCCCAAGATGAGCGACAAGGCCAAGAGCGACATGGACCGGCTGATGCGCAAGCAGGAGAACCGCGAGAAAGTCCGCGACGAACTCGACAAGATCGAGAAGAACGCCAAGGACGACCTGACCCGCGACAAGGCCAAACAGGCGAAGCGGGACGCGGAGAAGGCCGCCGAGAATTACGACAAGGAAAAGCCGTCCGAGGAGAAGGTCGATGAATTGGCCAAGAAGCTGAACTCCAAAGATAAGCAGGAGCGCGAAGATGCCGAGCAGCGCATTAAGGATTGGCAGAAGGACCAGCAGACCAAGAAAGACTTGGAAAATGCCAACGACCAGCTCAAGAAGAAAGACCCGAAGAAGGCCGAAAAAGTCGAGCAGGCGATGAACAAGCCGCAGCAAAAGAAAGACGGTGACGGCCAGACCGGCGACGCGCCCAAGCCGGACGAGCAGAAGTTGAACGACATCGCCAAGGACATGCAGAGCAACGACCCGATGAAGCAGGCCGACGCCCAGAAGCAACTTGAAAAGATGATGAACGACCCGAAGACGCGGGACGCCGCCAAGGAAAAGCTCAAGGAGATGGCGAAGGACGCCAAGCCGGGCGAGCAGAAAGACAACTTGGAAAAGGCCGCCCAGAAGGCCGACGAGATGGCCAAGGCCAACGGCCAAAAGCCCAATCCCAAAGAAGGCCCGAAGGGTGCCGGCCAAAAGCCGGACCCGAAAGACTTGAAGGACATGGCCGACAAACTGGCCGGCAAGGATGAAGCCGCGAAGAAGGATGCCGAGAACAAATTAAAGGAGATGATGAACGACCCGGCCAAGGCCGAGGCCGCCAAGGAGCAAATGAAAGAGATGGCCAAGGACGCCAAGCCCGGCGACGACAAGAAGGCCATCGAGGAAATGCTCAAGCAGGCCACCGAGATGGCCAAGAACCCGCCGAAGCCGGAACCGGGGGACAAGGAGAAGCTGAAAGACCTCGTCAACGAACTGAAGAACACCGACCCGAAGAAGCGGGACGAGGCTAAGGAAAAGCTCAAAGAGGCCATGAAAGACCCGAAGGTCCGCGAGCAGATGGACAAATTGAAGGAACAACTGGCCAACGGCCCGCAAGACCCGGCCCAGCAAAAAGCGTTCAACGACCTGATGAACGAAGTCGCCGGCCGCAACACGGAAGATACTGGCACGCCGGACCCCGCCGACCCGAAGAACCGCCTCAAGGCCGCCGAACTGCTGCTCGAAAATTTCAAGAAGCCGGAAGTGAAAGAGAAGCTAAACTGGACCGCCGCGGAACAGGCCGAATGGCTCAAGAAGCAGGAGGCGACCATCGCCAACCTCAAGAAGCAGGTGGCCCAAGGCGACTGGAACCCCAACCGCAATGTCCGCCCGAAGAACGACAAAGGCCCCGCCGCCGTCAAACTGGAACCGAAAGACGGCGCCGACGCCCTCCGCGGCAGCCGCTACGCCCCCCCCGCCGGCTACGCCGACCCGTACAAGAAGTTCACCGAGGATGTCAGCCGCGGTGGGCCGAAGGCGACGGCGCCGGGGAAGTAAACGACGACCGGCGCTCTCCCGACGAGCCGCGGGGTT
>JAYUGD010000108.1:0-6978 GCA_043767785.1 Zavarzinella sp.
CCGCGGAACAATCCGCTTTTCGACGTTCGTGGCCCGCGACACGTCGGCCGCCGCGACCGGAATCACCTCCGTCACAACAGGGGGCGATTTCGACATGTCCTCCTTGACTTCCCCTTCCGGCCTAAAAGCGCTGGCCGTGGACGAATCGCTCTCCAACTCGACCGTCGCGGCCGGGTATCGGGCCAACAAGAACATCGGGTCGATCAAGGCCGGCGAGGTGAGCACTTCCACCATCGTCGCCCGGCAACTCGGGTCGTTCAACGTCGTCGGGAACCTGGAGCCGGGGTCGAGCCTCGGCGGCGGGGTGACGAATGCGTTCGTCAACGTCTTCGGGAACAACGGCGGCGTCGGCCTCGCGTCGTTCTCGGCCCTCGGCACGGTGGCCTCCACCGTGTTCGACATCACGGACGGCAACCTGACCACCTTCACGGCCGCCCGCCTGCGGGACAGCACGATCCAAGTCGGCGCCCGCTTCACCAAGGGGAACGCCTTGGCAACGGGCGTCGCCTTCGGGGCGACGGATCGCACCCTCGGCAGCCTGAGCCTCACGGCTCCGTCGCTGGGCGTCTCGCCGACGCCGGAGGACATCCGGGACGGCGCCGGCTTCCGCGACAGTTACGTGGCGGCCGCGAAGATCGGCACGGTGACGGTGACCAACGCCGCCGCCACGCTCGACCCGACCGTAGAGGTTCAGGGCATCGCCTTCAAGACGCCCGCGGCCAACCTTGGCTCGGTCACCGTCAACGGCGTGGCGGTCTTGGAACCGGCGGTGGCCAGCGTGACGTCCAAGTTTGACGTGGTGTTGATCTGATGAAAATCTTCCTGTTTGTGACGGCAACGCTCCTGGTCGCCGGGCAAGTCCCGGCGGCCGAGCCGGAGACTACTCGCATCGTCCGCGAGTCGATCGAATGGCTGGACGTGTGGGTTTCCGGCAACAACACCAAGGATGTTCCGAAGGTGTTGCTGGTCGGGGACTCCATCACACGCGCCTATTTCAAGGACGTGGACGACCGCCTGAAGGGGAAGGCGGTCGTGTGCCGGCTGGCGACCTCGAAGAGCCTGGGCGATCCGGGGTTACTCGCGGAGGTGAAGCTCGTGCTGGGCCAGGCGAGCTTTGAGGTGATCCACGTCAACAACGGCATGCACGGCTGGGGTTCCACCGAGGCCGAGTACGCCAAGGCGGTGCCGGAGTTGCTGGCCGTCCTGCGGCAGTCGGCCTCGTAGTCCTACTTCAGGTAATTGTCGTCGTCCGCGTACACGATCAGCCCGGCCTGTTGGTAGAAGGTGTCGGGCTGGAAGCCGGTCACGCACGTCGTGGCGACCCAGTCCGCATCCTTGAAGGGGATGTCGATCAAGGGGATGTTTTTCGCCAGCGAATCCGCGGGGGCGTCGGCCGCCTGCTTGCCGTGGATCGAGCCGGCCTGCGTCGTGATGACCAGCGCGCCCTTCACTTTCGTCAGGGACACGTGCGTCGGGTCGGGGCGGATCACCTTCCAGTCCAGCGACAACTTTTCGTTGAAGTCGTCGCGGACGGGCGGCGTCCCCTTCGGGGCCGGGGCGCCGAGCGTGACGGCGGCCAACCCGCCGAGGATCAAGAAGCAGAGCGGTTTCATGGAGAACACTCGGGGAAAGAGTGAGGACGTTATACGCATCTTCCGGACACCGCCGCCAGGCGGTCGCGTTGGAGTCCCGCTTTTAAGCGGTCTTGGAACTACCTGAGAAGAGGACCGAGAGGACCGAGTCTTCGACGGTCCGACCCCCCGGGCAAAACGTCGTCACCCGGAAGGCGAACCCTCGAAGACTCGGTTCGCCGGTCGCCAGTGGGTGAGTGTTCCAAGACCGCTTAAAAGCGGGACTCCAACACGACCGCCTCGCGGCGGTACTCTTCTCGTCGGACCTGTCACCCGACCAGCAAGCCGCTTTTCGCCAGCCGGGCCAAGTTGCGGTCCAAGCCCGCGAGCAGGGCGGCGGGGTCGGGGCGGTTGTCCGGCGGGAAGACGGCCGCCAATTCTTCGGCGATTTGCTGGCGGTCGCGCGTGCCGTCGAGCAATTGCACCAGCGCTCGGCTCGGGCCGTCTTCGAACCGCATCGACGCGTGCAGGCGCGTCGTGACCGTCGGGCCGAGGTGGGTTTGGGCGCGGGCCAGCGGGCAGGCGGTCGGACGGGCAGAGACGGTTTCCGTGTACGCGGGAAGGTGGCCGTGGATGTCAATCATGCCGGTCATCCACACGGCGGTGAGCAATTCGGCGAGTTTTGCCGTGTCCTCAGCGGACGCGGCGGGGCTTCCGATCTTGGCGGCGGAGAGATTTGCCAGTTCAGCAAACGACACCCGCGCGGGCCAGCGGTCCGCGAGAATTTGCAGGGCCGCCTTGGCGAGCGGGAAGTCGGTGCGGGCGACGGCGTCTCGGGCGGCGCGAAACGTGACCGGCACGCCGGGTGATAAATCGACGACATCCCCTTCGGCCTTCGGCTGGCCACTAACAAACAATTCATGGAGCGCGGCCGGGATCGGCTCCGCCAAGGGGGCGGCGCCGTCGCGGGCCAGCAGGGTTTGCCGGAAGCGGCGGACGCGGAGGAAGTCGAGGTATTGTTCCTTCACCAGCACGTCCGTCGCCGCCATCCCGTGGAGAATGCCGGCCACGTCCGCGGGGAAGGCCCGCGGCTCCATCACGTGCGGCTCGGCCTCGGCCACGAACCGTAAGCCGTGCCGGGCCGCGTGGGCGGCGAACTCGTGGAAGTACACGGGGTCGTTGACATCCCCCAAGTCGTCGTGGAACAGCACCTGCTGATTCTTGGACTCCAGCACGCCGTCCAACTCGGCCTTCAAAAAAGCCAGCCCCGCCTCTTTGCCCTTCTGGTGGCCGGCGAGCAGAAACTTGGCCATCTCCACGGCCTGCCCGATTTTCGCCGCCGGCTCGTCGTGCCCGGCGCTGTGGAACTTCAGCATCTCCCACAGCATGCGCCGGACGTAACAACCGGGGTACGTGTTATAACTGACATACCCGATGCCCGACGCGGCCAAGACGCGGGCGAACAACGCTAGCACGGCGTCCCGGACGAACGGCGGCACCCACGAATACAGGCCGTGGGCGACGGCGTAATCGAACGGCTCGGCCGGCGGCTCCCACGCCGTCACGTCGGCGGCCACGAGGGTGACGTTGCCCAAGCCGAGTTCCGCGATCAGACGGTTTCCCCGCGCCACCGCCGCGGCCGACAGGTCGAGGCCGACGAACGTGGCCTCCGGCAAGCCGACGGCACAGGCGATCAAGTGCAGGCCGTCCCCGCAGCCGACTTCCAGCATTCGACACCGCGCGGGCGGCGCGGCCGGGCAGCCGAACATGCGGGCGACGGCGAACAGGTGGCCGGGGTGCGCCTGCGGCAGCGCCGCGGACGGGTAATCCACCACGTCGTAAGCGAATGGGACTGTCATGGGGCGACCTGTGAGGAATGCAGGAAGAGCGAAGCTCGCCGTGATGTCAAAGAATGGCTTTGATGACCTCGCCGCGGCTGACCGGGATCGGCCGGCCGAGGGCGTCTTGAATCTCCGTGTCCGGGGCGTGGCCGAGGCAGTGGAAGACGGTGGCGATTAGGTCGCGCGGCTCGACGCGGCCGTCCAGCGGGTACGCCGCGTTCTTGTCCGACGACCCGTGGACAACCCCGCCGCGGACGCCGCCGCCGGCCAAGGCCAGCGAGAAGACGTGGCCCCAGTGGTCGCGGCCGCCGGCCCCGTTGAACCGGGGCGTCCGGCCGAATTCGCCGAACCAGACCACCAGCGTTTCCGACAGCAGGCCGCGCGTCTCCAGGTCTTCGATCAGGGCCGAGTAGGCCCGGTCCATCATCGGCATCAAGAATTCTTTGCACGCCTCGTTGTGCTTGGCGTGCGTATCCCACCCGCCTTGATTGGGCTTGTCCGCGATGCGCGTCCAGTTGATCTGGATAAGCCCCACCCCGGCCTCGACCAACCGGCGGGCCAACAACGCACTTTGCGCGAACCGCCCGGGGCCGTAGCGTTCGCGCGTCTTCGCCGATTCGGCGTTCAAGTCAAACGCCCGCCGCGTCGTTCCGGCCGAGAGCAGGTCAAACGCCCGGCGGGAACTGGCGTCGTGGGCTTCGAAGTCCCCGCGCCTGCCCGCCCCGTCGAGATGGCCGTTTACTTGCTCCAGCAAGGACCGCCGTTCCGAGAACCGCAGCGGAGTCATCTCCTCCGGCAGGCCCAAGGCTTCGACGTTGAACTTCGGGTCGGCCGGGTCGCAATGCACCACCCACGGGTTGTGCTTGCGGCCCAAGAAGCCGGCGTCCTGCCCCGGCCACGGGATGTTGCCGTCGTTCCAGATGTGGTCGGGGATCGTCACGGCCGACGGCAACCGCCCGGTCGCGGGCCGCAGGTAGCGGAGCATTGCCCCCATGCTCGGCCAGTTGTTCGGCGCCTTGGGCAGCGCGTTCTCCGTACTCGGCGGCTGGTGCGGCACGCCGGTGAGCATCTGATACCCGCTCGACGAGTGGGCGTTGTCATTGGTGACGACGGCCCGCAGCACGGCCATCTTGTCCGAAAGGCCTGCCGTGAGCGGCATCAGTTCGCCGACGCGCAGGCCCGGCGTGCGAGACACGATGGTGCCGAACGGCCCGCGGACTTCCGTCGGGGCGTTCGGTTTCGGATCCCACGTGTCGTGCTGGGGCGGCCCGCCGAGCAGTCCGAAGATGATGACGGACTTCGCCCGCCCGAACCCGCCGGCCGTCGCCGCGCAGGCCGGTTTGGCGGCGAGGCCGCCGAGCGTCAGCCCGCCCAAGCCGAGGCCGCCGACGCGAAGCCACTCGCGGCGGTCGAGCCGGTCACAGTTGGGCGGCCCGTCGTCAAACACGCGAAACATGCGGATCGGTCCGGGAGAAGGTGACGGAAGGCAGTGTTAAGAGCCTACCAGACCCGCACGACTGATGCAATGGCCCGCGGGCGCAACGGTTTGCAAAAGCCGACTATCCCATTTGGCGCGTGATCGGCTAGAAAATCAACAGCGTGTTCGCTTCGCCGCCGGCGCCACCCCCCTACCCTTCCCCCTTCTGACGGGCCGACATGCCGCAGACCGTCGAAAATCCTTCCCGCGTCGTCGTCTTCGGGATGCCGGACGCGGGCAAGACCTCTCTGCTCGGGGCGCTGGCCCAAGTGGGGATGACGCAGGCCCACGCGCTCGGCGGCCACTTGGCCGAGGCGGGCGGCTTGGCCGCCCTCCGGCACCAGCTTTACGAAGAACATACGCGCGAGACGCAGCAGGAAATCGTCCCCTACCCCGTCCGCGTGTCCGGGGGCGGGCCGAAAAACCCGACCCGCGACGCCGTGGTGATCGACTGCGACGGCCGGGCCGTCAACGACATCTTGACCAAGCAGCATTCGATCAACCAGTCCCAGAACGCGAAAAAGCTTGCGGACGCGATCCTGACGGCGGACGCGCTGGTGTTCGTCGTGGACGCCTCGGCACCCACGGATCTGCGGGACCGCGACTTCCGCGAGTTCGCCCGCTTCCTCAAACACTTCGAGGCCCAGCGCGCCGTAGAGCACGGCGTCGGCGGACTGCCGGTGTTCCTCGTCCTGAGCAAGTGCGACAAGTTGGCCGGCCCGAAGACCAGTTCCGGGGAGTGGCAGGCGACGATGGAGGCCCGGTGCAACGACGCCGCCCGCCGGTTCCACGAGGTGCTGGCTGAGGCCGGCAGCCCGGAGGGGAACTACTGGAAATTTGGCAGCACGGACTTTCACGTGCGGCCGTGCGCCGTCAAGCGGCCGGCCCTCACGGACCTCGCGGAACACCCGAAGGAACCCTACGGCGTGGCCGAGTTGTTCAACGAAGTCTTCGGGGACGCGGCGGCGTACCAGAACCGCGAAGAGAAGTCGAAAAGTCTCCTGTCGTGGACCTTGGCCGGCCTCGGCGGCCTGCTCGGGGTGTTGACGGTAACTGGCGCGTTCCTGTTCATCAAGCCCGTGGAGCCGCTGCAAACCAACGGCCTGTCGGACCGCGTCGAACGGTTGCAAGCGAGCGAGGGGCAAGGCGCGCCGGCCCGGTTGGCAGCCGGCGTGCTGGAAAAGCGGCTCAAGGCGTTTCAGGATATTCAGAACGACCCGGAGTTCGGCACGCTGTCCGAACTGCAAAAAAACTACGTGCGGCTCCGCATGGACGAGAGTCTGGCGTACCTGACATTCGCCGAAGACTTGGCCGCCGTGCCGCGGTTGGACAAAACCCGCGGGCTACCCGAGTTGACGGAGATCGAGAAGCGGCTGACGCAAACGGGCGCCCCGGCCGTGTACCGCAGCGAGTGGGAGGGGACAGACGCCGTCCTGTTGCGCGAACGGCTGTTGACGAAAGACATGCCGCAACTGCGCTCGGCCGTGACCATGTTGGTCGCTTACTTCCAGTCCCTCAAGAATCGCGGCAGCGACTTATGGCTGAAAGGAAACGACTTAACGCCCGAGTGGGAGCGCAAGGCGAAGACGCTCACGGAAGACGCCGACAAGTCGAAGCCGTTCCCCAAGGCCGACCCACTGCGGGGGACGGCATACCTATTCGACGAGGTGAACCTCGCGGAGACGGATTGGCAGAAGATGCGCGCCCGGTTGGAACACCTGCGGGACTTGTCCGCCGCCCTCGGGATGCTCGGCGCGGACGCCGATGCCGCACCCCTCGCCGCGGCCCCGCACAAGACGGCGGCCGAGGCCATTGCCGGCGCGACGAAGAGCAATCAAGCCCTCAAGAAGCTGTACGCCGACTCGCCGCGCTGGACGCTGGCGGTCATGCCGGACACCGTGCTGCCTGAATTTCAAAAACGCCTGAATCGGACGCGAGAAGAACTGGTCCGCGACGGGCAACTGCTGATGCTCGACCGCCTCAAGACGCTCAACGGCGGAACCGCTGAGTTGGCGTCCGACTGGCCCCGCGTCGGCGAATACGTCCTGTCCGACACTGTGAAGGATTGGCGGGAGTTGACGAACTTCGT
>JAYUGD010000109.1:0-2465 GCA_043767785.1 Zavarzinella sp.
CCGATTGACCGGCAAGCAAGTTTGGGCGAAAGACATCCACAAGGGCGGGTTTGAGAAGAAGGGAAACACCCGAAGTTCGCTCGCCTCCTCGTCCGCGGCGTGCGACGGCAAACGGGTGTTCATCAACTTCCTGCACGACGGGGCCATTTACACGACGTGTCTGGACACCGCCGGCGAACAGCGATGGCAGAAGAAGATTACCGACTACGTCCTGCACCAAGGCTTCGGGTCGTCCCCGGCCCTCTACGAGAATCTGGTGATCGTGTCGGCCGACAACAAGGGGACGGGCATCATCGCCGCGCTGGAGCGGGAGACCGGCAAGGAAGTGTGGCGTCACGAGCGGCCCAAGCTGCCGAATTACCCGTCCCCGATCGTCCTCAAGGTTGGCGGCAAAGACCAAGTCTTCATGATCGGCTGTGACCTCGTCACCAGTCTGGACCCGAAGACCGGCAAGGTGAATTGGGAGACCAAAGGCTCCACGACGGAGTGCGTCACGTCCACGGTGACGGACGGCGCCCGCATCTTCACCAGCGGCGGCTACCCGAAGAACCACGTCTCGGCGGTCCTCGCGGACGGGTCGGGCAAGGTCGCGTGGGAGAACGGGACCCGCGTGTACGTCCCCTCGATGCTCCTGAAGGACGGCTACCTGTATGCCGCGACTGACGGCGCCGTCGCGACGTGCTGGAAGAGCGACACCGGCAAGAAAGTTTGGGAGAGCCGCCTGAACGGCACCTTCAACGCCTCCCCGGTTCTCGTGGGCGACCTGATCTTCGCCACGAATGAGGCCGGCCGTACCTATATCTTCAAGGCCAAGCCGGAGGGGTACGAAAACGTCGGTGAGAACCAATTGGGCGAGGACGTGTTCGCCACCCCCGCCATCTGTGGGGATTGCATTTACATGCGTGTCGCCGCGCCGGGCAAAGGCCAGCGGCAGGAGATGCTTTACTGTGTCAAGGACGCGGCCAAGAAGTGAAGCGGCTTTGGGCCGCGAAGCGAAACGCCGTACGCAATGCAGATCGGCAACCCGACCCTTGCAACGCCTTGGCCGTTGGCGATAATCTGTTCAGACCCACCCCGCGATCCCACCTCTTGAAAGGCTCTCCATGCGTTTCTGTTTCCCCGTGCTGCTCTTGGCCGCCGGCCTCTCGGCCGGGGCCGAGCCGACGATCTCGTGGAAGAAGACCGTCCTCGACAAGAAGTTCCGCTCCGAAGGCTGCGCCGTCGCGGACGTGAACAAGGACGGCAAGATGGACGTCCTCAACGGCGAATACTGGTACGAGGCCCCGGACTGGCGCGCCCACGAGATGAAGCCGCCGGCCGACTACAAGGACGGCCTCCAGAACTACAGCCACTCCTTCGCCTGCTGGGCCGACGACTTCAACGGCGACGGCTACCCGGACTTGATCGTCATCGACTTCCCCGGCGACCCCTGCTACTGGCTGGAGAACCCCAAGGGCAAGGACGGGCATTGGAAGAAGCACATCATTTGGCACTCGGCCTGCAACGAGACGCCGCTGTACACCGACCTGTTCGGCACGGGCAAGAAGGTTCTGCTGATGGGCTTCCAGCCCGCCGGCAAGGGGAATGAAGGCCAGATGGCGTACTTCACCCCGGACCCGAAAGACCCCGACGCCCCGTGGGTGATGCACCCGGTCAGCGAGCCGAGCACGCCGGCGCCGGCAAAGGAGGCCAAGCCGGCCAAAGCCGCGGGCAAAGACGTCCCCGCCAAGTCGCCCGCCGAGCCGACGCCGGTGGCCAAGGAAGCCACGCCTGTGACAAAAGTCCCCAATGAAATTCCGGGCACGCAGAAGTTCAGCCACGGCCTCGGCGTCGGCGACGTGAACGGCGACGGCCGCAACGACGTGCTTTGCACCCGCGGCTGGTGGGAACAGCCGGAGAAGGCCGACGGGAAAACGCCGTGGGCGTTTCACAAGGCCAACCTTGGCGAAGACTGCGCGGACATGTACGTGACGGACATGGACGGCGACGGCAAGATGGACGTGATCTCGTCCAGCGCCCACAAGTTCGGCATTTGGTGGCACCAGCAAAAGCCCGGCAAGGACGGCCCGAGCTTCCTCAAGCACGACCTGTTCAAAGACCTCGTGTCCGAGACGCACGCCATGCACTTCGTGGACATCGACGGCGACGGCCTCAAGGATCTCGTCACCGGCAAGCGCTTCTGGTCCCACGGCCGGGGCGAGCCGGGGTCCGACAAGGCGGCGATGCTGTACTGGTTCAAGGCCGCCAAGAGCAAGGACGGCACCGTGACCTTCACCCCGATGGAGATCGACAACGACGCCGGCATCGGCACCCAATTCACCGTGCAGGACATCAACGGCGACGGCTTGCTGGACGTGATCGTGTCCAACAAGAAGGGCGTCAGCGTGATGGAGCAAGTGCGGAAGTAGGGGATGACAATGTAATTCTTGGTGAGCCGAGGGCCGTGAGGCCCCGGGTGGTGCAAT
>JAYUGD010000110.1:0-2463 GCA_043767785.1 Zavarzinella sp.
GATGCCCCCTTGGGCGGCGATGCTGTGGGCGCGCCGCGGGGAGTCTTGGTAGCAGAACGAGTGGACTTGGTACCCGAGTTCGGCCAGCGTGGCGGCGGCCGACGCCCCGGCCAAGCCGGTGCCGACGACGATGACGGAGTACTTCCGCTTGTTTGCCGGGTTGACGAGCTTGGAGTCAAACTTGTACTTGGTCCACTTGTCTTCCAGCGGCCCGGTCGGCACCTTGGAGTCGAGTTGGAGCATGGCGGTCGGCCTTCTTCCGCGAACGGGCGGTGGAGAAAGTTAGAGAGTCGGGCGACGGACGGTTGTTTATGCCTTCGGGGGCGGCATCCCCGGCGGCGGCGGCGGGGGCGGCGGCGGCAGGCCGGCTTTCGTCCGCGGTACGATGTCGTCGCCGAGCCAGTCCATGTAGACGGATGTCACCAAGGCGATGTTGCCGGCCGCCAACAGGACGGCGACCGCCCACGACAGCCGGCGGACGAACGGCTGCACGCGCGGCGTGTTGACGCCGAGCGTCTGGAACACGCTGCCGATGCCGTGCGACAGGTGGAACATCAGGAACAGTTGGGCGAGCACGTACAGCGCAACGAGCACCGGCTCATGGAAGCCGGCGACCGTCATCGAGTACACGTCGTGCCGGCCCTTGTCGTCGATCAGGTCGAGGTAGCCGACGCGCACATGGGCCACTTTGCCCGGGTCGCGGTAATTGTTCGCCTCCACGGTCCCGATCAAGCCGAACGTGTAATGGGCCAAGTGGAACAGCAGGAACACAAAGATCAACGCCCCGGTCCACGGCATCGTCCGCGACGCATAGGAAGCCACGACCGTGTTCTGGTGCGCATAACCCACCGGCCGGGCGGCGAGGGCTTTCTTCTTGAGGTACAGGGCCAGCGTCATGTGCAGGACGAGGGCGACCAACAAACCGCCGCGGGCCACCCACAACCACACGCCGAGACTTTGCAGGAAGTGGGCGTAGCCGTTCAGGGCGTCTTGGCCGGCGAACAGTTTCAAGTTGCCGATCAGGTGGCCGATGACGAACAGGGTCAGGGCCGTCCCGGTGATCGCCGTCGTGACCTTCATGCCCACGGACGTCGTGAGGAAGGGTTTCACCCAGTCGAGAACCCCCTTGCCGGACGGGAGGGAGTTCACCGGCTGCGTGCGCTTGGAGGGGGCGGTGCTGGACATAAAGCGGGGAGATTCCGGTGGGTCGAGTGATCGAGGCGGGCCTCTTTTTCATCCTAGCCAGCCGGCCGGGGAAAACCACTTCGAGCGGGGTGGGAATCGAGCGGCAAGCCGAATGGCCCAATCAATTGGCAAGATACGCCGACTTTGACGGCTTTGCGGGCGCGCACGGGTAACGGGCGGGCTTTCGGGGGCGGGTTCTCTTCTCTTTGCCGATTTCCCGGTTTACGCTTGTGGTGCGAGTTGTGCCGGCGCCCCCGGCCCGCCCGCCGATTGACACCCTTGGAGCATCACCCATGAAACGCACCCCTTGGATGGCGGCCGCGCTGGCCCTTGGCTTCGTTGCCTGTGGGGCGGGCGACGCCTCGGCCGCTTGGAACAACGTCTTCCAGACGACCTGTTGCGGCGGAAACACGTCGAGCAGCAGCTTCTTCGCCCCGCAAGCCCCGGCCTGCGCCCCGCAAGTCTCGTACGTGCAGCGGTGCTACTACCAGCCCGTGACCTCGTACAAGACCGAGACTTTCTACGACCCCGTCACCACGTACAAGACCTCCTACTATTGGGAGCCGTGTACGAAGATGCGGTACACCAGCTATTACGACCCCTGCACCGGGTGCGCGCAAAACGTGGCGACGCCGGTCACGTCGTACTCGCTCAAGTCCAAGTGCAACGCGGTGCAAAGCTATGTGCAGCGCTGCCGAATGGTCCCGGTCACGGAATACCGCCGGTCCTACTACATGGAGCCGGTGATGTGCCAAGCGGCCTGCGACCCGTGCGGCGGCGGCAATTGCCCCGGCGGTAACTGCGGCGTGCCCGGCGCCGCCCCGGCGGCCGGCGTGACTGAGAACCCGGCCGGCCCCGGAGCCGGCCAGACAAACGAACCGCCTCACATTCCCGCGGCAGGCATTCAAGGCTCCTCCAACAAGCCCGCCCCCGTGCCGCCGCCGACGAAGTTCCGGCCGGACCGCGTGGCCAGCTTCAACAACGACAGCGGCCGACTCCAAGGCAGCGTCGTCCGGGACGACCGCATCACCCCCCGGCCCAACGCGACGCTGACCTTCACCGCCGAGGCCGGCAAGGCGGTGAAGGCCCAAACGGACTTCAACGGCCGCTTCATGGTGGAACTCCCCGCCGGGGAGTACACCCTCACCGTGCCGGGGGCCGACGGCAAGCCGGTCTACCACAGCATGGTGAACGTGAAGAACGCCGACAACCGACTGGTGATGGTGGTCAGCCGGTAAACGGCCGGACAATCTGAACTCGCGGGCCGAGACGGGAAAC
>JAYUGD010000111.1:0-6971 GCA_043767785.1 Zavarzinella sp.
CTATTCGTGTTATTCGTGGTGAAGAAATGGTTTCATTTCTTCACGGTTAGCGCGTACTTGATGCTGCTGACCGGGAAGCTCCGGCACATCGCCCGCTCGTACCAGTCTTGGAGCCGGAACGAGCAGTTCAGAATCTTCGTCGTCAGCCGGCGGACCGGCTTGTTCATCAGCAGCGTCGGCACCAGCTTGAATTTGATTGACTGGATGGCGAAGCGCTGCGGGATGTAAAAGTTCGGCACCGGCTTGCGGGGTTGGTAGGCGTCGTCCGAGAAGTAGTGGAATGTGTACAGGCCGAAGAAGCGCACGTGCGTCGGGTCGGACATGCCGTAGGGGTCGGAGAAGTGGGGGACTTCCACGTCCACGGTTCCGCCCGGCACGACGACGCGGTGAATCTCCTGCAACAGCGGCAGCAAGTTGACGATGTGCTCGAACGTGTGCCGGGTGACGACGGCCGCCACGGAGTTGTCCGGCAACGCGCTCAGTGGCTTTTCGAGGCTGGCCGCGATGTCCACGCCGGGCAGGTCGGCGTGATCGACGCCGTAGTGCCCCGGCGTCGGCCGCGTCCCGGACCCGAGGTCGAGCTTCAACAGGCGGCCGGCGGCGAGGTCGGCGGTCACGGCGGGGTTGAGGATTTTCATGGCGTCCTTGCGCTCACGTTTTCCGCCCGCATGGCGGAGATGGTCAGTGTCCCGTCGGCGGGTTTTCGACCCCGGATGGGGTCGCCGCCATTAGCCCCGGGTCGCCGCTGCGGCGCACCCGGGGTCGCTCATGACACCCACATTTTTTGTTTTCGACCCCGGCAGGGGTCGCAGAAAGCAGGGCAGGTTTCTGCGACCCCTGCCGGGGTCGAAATCCAATTTTTGACGCGCCGCTGCGAACCCCGGGTGCGCCGAAGCGGCGACCCGGGGCTAATGGCTGCGACCCCATCCGGAGTCGAAAACCGGCCCCTTCACGAGCGGCCCTCAAGAATGTCCGCCAATTGTCGGCGCTTCTCTTCGGCCTTCTCCATTTGCCTCTTCCTGTCTTCGGCCCGACACCGCTGCATCTCGGCCCATTCCTCGTCTGTCAGCATCAGGGTCGGAACGGCATCCGCGGCCGCAATTTCTCGCTCAATCTCTTCCGGCGTCCTCTCTTTGTCGTCTTGACCCACGCAGGGAATAACCTCCCACTCGGACCCTTCCGGCACGTCTGCCGGCTCGACGGGGACAAAATGGCCGTCGCGGTACGTCGCTCGAATCATGTTCATCAGGTCAGCCCTCCTTCTCTCTCATTCTACCAATCTCACCCCTCCAGCCCGCGCATGGTCCCGGTGCTGGTGGCAAACTTGTCGAGCGGCAGGCCCATGCGGTTGAGCATGGAGACGTACAGGTTGGGGAGCGGGTAGTTCTTCTTCGCGTCGAAGGCCAGGTGGCCGGCGTGCTTGAAGCCGCCGCCGGCGAGCAGGATGGGCAGGTTGGTGTTGGCGTGAGAGTTGGCGCTGCCCATCGGCGTGCCGTACAGGACCATCGTGCGGTCGAGCAGGGCGTCCCCCTCTTCCTTGACGCCGGCGAGACCGTCGAGGAAGGTGTTCAGCGTCTTGAACAGCGCGGACTCGATGCGGAAGAGCTGGTCGAGGGCTTCCGGACGGTTGCCGTGGTGCGTGAGGCTGTGGGTTTCTTCCTTGACGCCCGGCACTTCGGCGACCACCGAGAACGTGTTGATGAACAGGCTGACGACGCGCGTCGAGTCGGTCTCCAGCCCCATCTTCACCACGTCGAGCATGAGTTGCACGCGCTGGGTCATTTGCTTCTGCTCGGCGAAGTCCTTCGGCTCGGCGGCCGGGGCCTTGGGCTTCGGCTTGCGCTCCCATTCCTGCGCCTGTTGCAGTTGCACCTCCAAGTCGCGGACGGCCGAGAAGTATTGGTCCATGCGGCGGCGGTCGGCCGGGCTGAGTTCCTTATTCAGCGTCTTGGCCCGGTCGGAGACGAAGTCGAGCAGGCTGCGGCCGCGCTGCAAGTCGGCGATGCGGTCGTCCACTTCGGACGCTTTCCCTTGCAGGAACATCTTTCGGTACAGGGCGGCCGGGGATTTTTCGGGAGGCACTTTGACGCCGCTGCGCGAGAAGGACATGCCTTGGTTCCCCTCGGCGTTGACCGCCAGCGTGAACGACCCGAACCGCGTGATCGGCCCCATGCGCTCGGCCGCCAATTGGTCGAGCGAGATCGTGCTTTTGAACGCGGAACTGCCGGGGTGCGGCGTGGCCGACAGGAACGCCCGCTCGGCCTCGTGCGCCCCGTCCACGTCCGGGTGGGACACGCCGCTGAAGACGGTGAACTTCTCGCGGTGGGCCTTCAGGATTTCGAGGTACGGCGTCAGGGCGTAACCCTTGCCGGCCTCCTTCGGGAAGAAGTGCTGCGGCAGGATGCCCATGTTCGTCTGGATGGCGACCATCCGCCGCGGCGCCGGGCCTACTGGAGCGGCGACCAATCGGGGCAGCATGGCGTCCAGCGTCGGCAACGCGATGGCGACGCCCGCCCCGCGGAGGAACGACCGGCGGGACAGGGGGGACTTCGGCATGGGTTGGCTCCTTGGAAAACATTTCTCGCAAAGTTCGCAAAGAGGCAAAGCTCGCAAAGAAAACATTTTGAATTATCGCTCAACCCTCGCCCGCTAGTCCCGAGGACTATGATCGAGAGTCTCTTTGCGAGCTTTGCCTCTTTGCGAGCTTTGCGTGAACCTCTTCTCTTCGCTCACTTGTTCAAAAACAACTCGCTGGTCACCAGTTCGCCGATTAGGTTCCGCAGGGGGAAGTTGCCGCCGGCCCGGTCGAGCATTCCCTCAATGTGCGGCCGGTCGGCGAAGCTGACCGGGGCGCCGGTAGCGTAGGTGGCCAGTTGCTTCTCCAAGTTGCGGGCCACTTGGCGGGTGTCTTTCATCAGCAGCAACTTGAAGCCGTCGATGTCGGTGAATTTTTCCTTCGCCACCGTCTCCCCGGCGGCGTCCACCGCCGGGCCTTGGCGGAAGCCGACGTGGTAGAATTGCGTCGGGAATTTGCCGGCCGGGTCGAGGTGGGAGGCGAACGTCTTTTCGTACCCGGGCAAGTCTTTGCCCTGCGTGGCCCGGTAGCGGGCGCGGAAGCCGCCGATCACGTCGAACGCTTCGAGGGCGAAGCCGGGCGGGTCCATCTTGTTGTGGCAGGCGGCGCAGGAGACGTTGTCGCGGTGCTTGGCCAGAAGTTCCCGCACGGTCGTCGTGCCGCGCACGTCCGGCTCGATGGCCGTGATTTCCGGCGGGGGCGGGTCTGGCGGAAGGCCGAGGAGTCGGCGCATCACCCACGCGCCGCGCTTCACGGGGGAAGTCGTCGTGCCGTTGGCCGTCACCTTCAGAATCGCCCCTTGGGTCAGAATCCCGCCGCGGTGCGAGTCTTTGGGCACGGCCACGCGCTTGAACTGCGTGCCGGTCACGGCGGGCAGGCCGTAGTGTTCGGCGAGGCGTTGGTTCACCGTCAGGAAGTCCGAGTCGATCAGCTTCGTGGCCGAGTCGTTGTTCTTGAGCAACTCGGCGAAGAAGCGCTTCGGCTCCTGCCGCAGGGCGTCGGCGAGGTACGGTTGGTATTCCGGGTAGAGCGTGCGGTCCGGCGTGGTCTGGTCGAAGTCTTTGAGGTCGAGCCACTGGTCGAGGAAGTCGTTCACGAACCGCTCGGCCTTCGCGTCACTCAGCATGCGCAGCGCCTGTTCGCGGACGGTCTTCGGGTCGCGGAGTTTCCCCTCGGCGGCGAGTTTCGTCAGCGTCTCGTCGGGGATGGAATTCCACAAGAAGAAGGCGAGGCGGGCGGCGACCGCGTAATCGTCGAGCGGGCCGACGGGTTCGCGCAGGAACAGGAAGTCGGGCGAGCTGAGGACGGCCTTGTACGCGGTGCGCATGGCGTCCTCGAAGCACACCCCCTCGGCCAGCCGTTGCAGGGCCAGCACGGCGTACTTCGTGACCTCGGCCCCCTTCACCGGCCGGCGGAACGCCCGCGGCAGGAAGTCCGTGAGCAACCGCTCGGCCTCGGCGGCGGGGGCGGCCGGGTGGACCGTGGCGAAGATCGGCGCGGCGTGGCGGATGGCGCTGTCGAGCGTCTTCACCCGCCGCGGCAATTCGCGCTTCGGCTTCGCGGCGTCGGCCGGCAGTTTCGCCAGCGGGACCAGCGGCAGGTCGCCGAACAACCGCTTGTGGCCCGGCGGCGGCCACTCGTCGTGCAAGGGGCCTTCGATTTCCAAATAGTCGATGGCGACGCCGGGGCCGGTGTAGCCGGCCGCCTTGTCCTTGTGGTTGTACGGGTGGACTTCCCACAGCGAGGCCGGGTCGAACTTCAAATACTCGTCAGCCGCCAGCACCGCCTCGAACTCGTGGGTCGTCGGCTTCAGCGACGGGGCGTCAAAGAAGCCGAGGACGCGGCTGCCGTAGTAGATGCCGGCGGCGCCGGACCGCGGCGCCGGCATCACTTCGCCCTTGTCCCACCAGAACGACCAGACGGACGTGTTGATGCGGTAGCGGCCGGGGTACAGCGGCGTGAACTGCGTGAACCGGCCGGGGAACGACTCGCCCAGGCAGCGGAACAGGCCGGCCGCGCCGGGCCGGTTCTTCCACACGTCGGACGCTTCCAGTTCGCCAAGGCCCTTGAACTTGCCGCCGGCGAAGGCATCCTTCGGGATCGGGAAGCGGGCCGCGTCGTACTTGAAGTCTTTTGTCAGCATCACGCCGTCGCCGTTCGGGATGACGACTTCGTAGTCGTATTGCTCATGGGCGGACATCCGCACCTTGAGCGGAGACGGCGGCACCGTCGTCTGGGCGATGGCTTGGTCGAGCGCGTGGTCGGCCGCCTCGGCGTATTTGGCCATCAGGATCGGCGAGATGTCGAGGGCGTTGGCCCCCTTGTCGAACCCGTCGGCCCGGCCGTCGTCCGGCAGCAAGTCTTTGACTTGCAAGCCGGGCAGTTGGAACAAGTCGCGCAGGGTGTTCTCGTACTCCGTGCGGTTGAGCCGCCGCAGCGTCGCCCGGCCGGACTCCTTGCGGGCGGCCAGTTCCGAGGCGGCGATCTGCTTGCCGAGGCCGTCCGTGAAGACTTTCGCCTGTTCCGGCGTCGGCCGCGTCTTCACGGACGGCGGCGGCATCTCCCCGCGCTGCACGCGGTCGTGCAACTTCACCCACCGCTCGGCCGTCAGCGGGTCGTCCAACTTCGCGGGCAGGGCGGCGAGGTTCAGGTTCCCCTTCTTCACGTCCGCGTTGTGACAGCCTTGGCAATTGGCTTCGAGGAATGGCTTCAGCGTGGCCGCGTCAAGATCGACGGCCCACGCTGGGGCGGCAGCGAGGAACAGGAGGAGAGTCGGCGGAAATCGCATTCGGGGAGTCCAACGGGTGGAAGATGGCATTATGGCCGGGCGGCGGGGGATTGCCAAGCCAAAAGGCAACCTCACCCCCGGCCCCTCTCCGCGGCGGAGAGGGGAGCAAGTGGGCGGAGGCCGTCTTGGTTGGGTCCCCCCTCTCCGCCGCGGAGAGGGGGTTAGGGGGTGAGGTTGCCTTTCACGCCAACAGCTCTTTGACCACTTTCCCATGTACGTCCGTCAGCCGGTAGTCGCGGCCGCCGTGGCGGTACGTGAGCTTGGTGTGGTCGATGCCCATTTGGTGCAGGATCGTGGCGTGGATGTCGTGGACCGTCAGCGGGTTGACGACGGCGGCGTTGCCGAACTCGTCGGTCTCGCCGTAGGCCGTGCCGCCTTTGAAGCCGCCGCCGGCCAGGAAGAGGCTGAAGCCGTTGACGTGGTGGTCGCGGCCGCAGTTGGCGTTGACGGCCGGCGTGTGCGGAGTGCGGCCCATTTCGCCGGCCCAGAGGACGATCGTCTCGTCGAGCAGGCCGCGTTGGTGCAGGTCGGAGATGAGGGCGGCGACGGACTGTTCGGTGACTCTTGCGTTCTTCTCGTGATTCACTTTCAGCAGGCCGTGCTGGTCCCACGGGGAGTTGTTGCCGTCGAAGCTCGGGCAGGTGATTTCCACGAAGCGGACGCCGGCCTCCACCAACCGCCGGGCGCGCAGGGCTTGGGTCGCGTAATAGCGTTGGTGCTCGTCCGCCGAGTGGACGCCGTAGAGGTTGCGAATCGCTTCCGGCTCCCGACTGATGTCGGCGACGGCCGGGACTTCCGTTTGCATGCGGAAGGCCGTCTCGTAATTGGCGATGGCCCCCTCGATGGCCTTGGCGTCCGAGCTTTGCGACGCGAAGACGGCGTCTTGCTCGGCGAGCAGAGACAGCTTGCGGCGTTGGATCGCCGCCGCGTCCGTCGGCGTGATGTTGTCCACCGGCACGCCCTTGGCCCGCATCATCGTGGCTTGGTGACTGGCGGGGAGGAACGAACTGCCAAAGTTTTCGAGGCCGCCGTTCGGCACCCAGTCGTTGTTGAGGACGACGTAGCCCGGCAAGTTGCGATTGCTTGTCCCCAGCCCATACGACACCCACGCCCCGACGCTCGGGGCCTGTCCCAAACTGCGGCCGGTGTGCAACAGCAAGTTCGATTGCCCGTGCAACGGCAACTCGCCGACGACTGAGCGCACGACGCACAAATGGTCGGCCACTTTGGCGATACTCGGGAACAAGTCGCTGACCCACAGCCCGCTCTGCCCGCGTTGCTGAAACGCCCACGGGCTGCCCAGCCACACGCGCTCGGCCGACGATTGCGACCGCTTCGACACGGCCCCGGCCCCGATGGGCTTCCCCTCGTGCTTCTTCAACATCGGCTTGTAGTCGAACGTGTCCACGTGACTCGGCCCGCCGTCCATGAAACAGAAGATGATGTTCTTGGCCTTCGCCGGAAAGTGCGTGGCGGCGGCGGCTTGCCGGGCGAACAGGCCGTTGAGGGCCAGCCAGCCGAAGCCGAGGGAGGTTTGTCGGAGGAGGGAGCGGCGGGAAAAAGTCATAGCAAAGTTACCTCTCAAGCAAAACCCGTTTAGCCGCGACG
>JAYUGD010000112.1:0-2463 GCA_043767785.1 Zavarzinella sp.
ATTCCCCTGCGGATGGGCCGGCGAACCAATTGTTGGATGAGTAGAAAGTCTTCAATGACCCGTGTCAATCCCAACTTCCGATCACCCCAGGGTTAGGGGTGAGGTTGCCTTTCGCGGCGAGCCAGATTTCAAAAAATCACACTTCACACAATCACCATCCAACCAACCACTTCCGTCAAATCATGCACGTCTCATGCCGGCCGATTTTCCCGAACACGCGAACTCGGATCAGTGTCCCTTGTCGTGAATCGCCCCAACGCCCGCCTCCCCGGCGGGCAGAAGAATAAGCACTATGTTGAACGTCATCAGGCATTGCCTCGGTGGGGTTCTTCGATCACATCAAGGCGGCCTGGTTCACGTTCAACAGAACGGACAAGGACCATGGACCTCTGGCACGAAGTCGGCAGCCGCGGCGTCGGGGTTTGTCTCGGGATCATCGCGGGCACAACCATCACGGCCGTCGTCGCCCGCTGGAAACTCCACCGCCAACGGATGAGCATCCTGCGCGGCGACGCCCGCGACACCGTCGTCATCAATCACCATGTGATCGAAACGCACATGCAGGCGCTCATCCCCGGCGAGCCGCCCGTCAAGCGGCCCAAGGCGATGCGGCTGCGCTGCCTCGGCCAGTCCGAGGTGTGCCGGGTGGTGCCGAACGGCCACTTGGCGCACGTGCTGTTGAAGCGGGCCTTCGCGGTGACGACCAAGGACACGCTGATCTCCATGGAAGGCCCGGAGGGGTCGTACCTGCTGGAGACGCTCACGAACTTCGTGTGCGACCGCGTGGCCAACGGCCCGTTCCCGCACGGCCTGTACGTCATGGCCCCGTGCTGCGAGCCGGTAGACATGGCCGACCACCAGCCGATCACGATTTTGCTGATCGCCGTGGAAGACCTGTTATTGTTCGACGACTGGTGGGTCTGCCGCGACGTGGAAGTGGAGCACAACTCGGACGGCGCCCGCGTCCTGACGCTCATGGAAATGGCCCGCCGCTTCAAGGCCGAGCAGGCCGAGCTGATGCAATTGCGCGTCGGCGGCAAGCGGACCCGGCACGTGGAGACCATGTACATCCTGGACTTGGCGCTCGACACCGAGACGGCCGACATCCCCGTGAAGCCGGTCCCGTGGGGCCGCTTCGAGGAGGTGCTGAAGGAGATGGAGTTGCAAGGGTAGACCGGGTGAAAGCCCACGGACGGCCGTCCGTGGGCTTTCGCGACTTTGCCCAACCCACATTGCGTCCGCCGGCCGCTTCCGGCAATATCACTTCCCATATGCGCATCTTGCACACGGCTGACTGGCACTTGGGTGACCGCCTCGGGCGGATTGACCGCACGGACGACTTGCGGCGGGCCGTCGAGCGCGTCGGGGCGTTTTGCCAGGACCACGCGGTGGACGTGCTGCTGGTGGCCGGGGACTTGTTCAGCGAGTTGGCCCGGCCGGACAACTTGCGGGAGACGATCCAGCACTGGCAGCAGATCTTCCGCGAGTTCCTCACCAACGGCGGGACCATCCTCACCCTCACGGGCAACCACGACAACGAGAACTTTTGCCGCACGCTCGTCAACGCCATGGACCTCGCCACCCCGGCCGTCGGCCACATGGGGGACATCGTCCCGACGGGTCGGCTGTATTTGGCCACCGAGCCGACCCTGCTGAAACTGCCCGACCGGCACGGCGGCTTCCACGTGCAATTCGTGCTGATGCCCTACCCCACGCCCGCCCGGTATTTCCGGGACGACCCGGCCCCGAAGTACGCCGGCCCGGAGGAGAAAAACGCCCGGCTCATGGAAGCGTTCCTTGCGGAGCTGCGTAGAATCCAGGGCCACGAGCGGTTCGACCGCCGGCTGCCCACCGTCCTCGGGGCGCACATCAACGTCCACGGGGCCAGCGTCGGCCCGACCCTGTTCCGCATCTCGGAACAGGAAGACGTGGTGTTCCGGGCCGAGGACTTGCCGGCGGAGTTCGCCTACGTCGCGCTCGGGCACGTCCACAAGGCCCAGAGCCTTGGCGGGCGCGAGAACATGCGCTACTCCGGCAGCATCGAGAAGATGGACTTGGGCGAGGCCGACGACCACAAGAGCGTCGTCTTGTTCGACGTGACCGAGGCCGGGCTGGCCGGCCCGCCGGAGTTGTTGCCGTTGCCCGCGACGCCGATCGTGGAGATCAAACTGGACCGGCCGACGGCCAACATGGAAGTCCTGCGGGAACGCTACCCGGACCCGTGCGACGACTTGGTGACCATTAACATCAAGTACACGGCCGGCACCGACTCGCTGGAAGAACTCCTCACCGAGTTGGACAAGATGTTCCCCCGCTGGTACGCCCGCGACTGGCGCGAGGCCGGCGACCTGACCGACCGCCTGGCCACCGAGGAGAACACCCCGAGAGGGGCCAGCTTCGAGGAGACCGTCCGCGAGTACGTGAAACAAGAACTGCTGAACCACACGGACGAAGAGCGGGCCG
>JAYUGD010000113.1:0-2462 GCA_043767785.1 Zavarzinella sp.
GACGGAAACCCTGCGAAGCTACGCGAAGCTGGACAAGGGGGACACGGTCGTCCTGCTCGACATGGCCCTGTCCACGAAACTGCGGGCCGAGTTCCGCAAGCGGGCCTTGTGGGAGCCGCTCGACGTGGCCACCGCCACCGTGCTGAGCGTCGATACGGCCGAAGGGCCGGGGTCGTTCAAATTGGTGAAAAGCCCCGCCGGGTGGACCGACCCGGCGAACCCCGGCGAGAAGATTGACCAAGCCACCATCACCGACCTGCTTGACGCCTTCGCCGGGCTGAAAGCCGAGCGGTTCGTGGAGACGGACGCCAAGGAGGGGACCAAGATTTTCGGCCTCGACCCGCCGCGCAAGACCGTGACCGTCAACACGCAGGGCCAGAGCCGCACGCTGTTGCTCGGCCGCGTGGACGACGAGAAGCGGGCCTATGCCCAAGTCGGCGGCGAGAAGGCGAAGAAGGAAGTCTTCGTCCTGACCGCCGGCGACACCGCCAAGATCAACCGCGACCGGGCCGGCTTCCTGGCCCCGGCCACGAAGAAGGAAGAGTCAAAGAAGGAAGACGCGAAGAAAGAAGACCCGAAGAAGGCCGATCCGAAACCCACCGAACCCAAGAAGTAAGCCATGCAGCGGATCGTCCGGGACCAAGCGAAAAAGTTCGCGTTCGACTGGCGGGACGAGCCGCTGTTGCGGGTGGCCCCCGGCGAAACCTTCGAGATGGAAACGTGGGACGCCAGCGTCGGCTACTTCAAGACGCCGGCCGACAAGGCCGTCCCCGGCAAGCGGTCCGGCTTCGACCGCACCCCGCCGATGGTCAACCCGATCGCCGGCCCCGTGTATGTGGAAGGCGCGCAGCGCGGCGACGCCGTCTCCATCACGATTGAGAGCATCACCGTCGAGCCGTACTCGTGGGTGGCCGTCGGCCCCAAGCGCGGCCCGCTCGGCGAATCGACCCGCTTCCCGGACTGCTCCACGGAATACACCACCAAAATCTTCAAGCACACGCCCGGCCCGAGCGGCACGACGCGCGACGGCACCCTGCACTTTAGCGACAAGATTTCCTGGCCGATCACCCCGTTCGTCGGCACCATCGGCGTCGCCCCCGACCGCGAAGTGACTACCACGCTCGACGGCCAAGGCGAGTGGGGCGGCAACCTCGACATCCGCGACGTGGCCCCCGGCAACCAAATCCTCCTGCCCGTCCACCACCCCGGCGCCCTGCTCTACCTGGGCGACGTCCACGCCTCCCAAGGCGACACCGAGTTCACCGGCACCGCCGCCGAGACGCAATCGACCGTGCGCCTCAAGGTCGAACTGCTCCCCAAGACCCGCGTCCCGTGGATGCGCATCCGCAAGCCAAACTCGATCGTCGCCGTCTACGCTTTCCGCCCCCTTGAAGTGGCCGTCGAGACCGCCACGATTCAACTCATCGAATGGCTGGTCGAAGAGTACGGCTTCAAGCCCGTGGACGCCTACTGCCTCGTCAGCACCTGCCCGGATTTCCGCATCAACGTCTATCAGATGTGCAAGCTGGCGAAACTGAACTACGTGGCGGGGGCGGAAATCCCGACGAAGTACTTGCGATAAGCGTGAGATCGAAAAAGTTATGCCTCGGAGGGCGCACCGATGTGCGAAGGCTGGCAGCCCATCCCGGCCGGCGACGAGACCGCGATCAGGGCGAAGTGGACGGCCCACCTCCAGATTTGCGACGAGTTGGTGATCCCTACGCCCTTTCGAACGTGGCGTGGACAAGCCCTCGCCCAGCACCGCGGCCGGCCACACATCGAAGCTGAGTTCGCGGGCAAGTTATTGGCCGCGTTCCGCTGCCTCACCCGACCCGGCGAGCGGTTGTGGGTAATTGACTGGCAGCACGCCTGGTACTACCTCGACGCTCACGCCGCCTCGGGCGCGTGGCCTGTTTCGGCCCTGCCGGATGGAGACTCATGCAACCTCGTTGATCCTGACTTCCGATTCGGAGTCGTCATGGGGTGGCGGGAAACCGGGCCGGTCACGCTGTTCGGGAACGAACTGCTGGCAGCATTTGCCTCTGATCCCCCGGCCGAATTTTTGCGGATATGCGGCCCCGGCGAACTCAGGCAGTTTAATCCAAACACAACGTGACAGGCGTTGGGTTGCTATGCTCACGCAAAACCGTGAGCATGAAAGGGCCATACACCATGAGGTTTGAACCATTGCCAAGGGAATCGTCCTCCGACATGCTCACGCAAAGCCGAGAGCTTGTCATCGGGCAGATATTCCTAACCGCAGTGGTGGCTCTCGCATGTGCCTTGCTCCCCGCTGTCACTCATGCCCAAGCTCCAACGCGAGAAACCAAGCAAAGCACCCCAATAACTCCCGAAGTCACGCCGGCCGAACAAGCCGTCCGGGCCGTGCTAGAGCATTTTCAGCTTCCGTCTAGCGGGTACCCGCGTGGCGGAAATAGTTGACGGCGTCGGTTCGTGTGATC
>JAYUGD010000114.1:0-6968 GCA_043767785.1 Zavarzinella sp.
TGTGGCTGTCCACACTCTCCTTCACCGTGATGTTCGCGGTGTGGCTGATGTTCGGCGTCCTCGGGCTGAAGATCAAGGCCGACAAGGAACTGATCCTCGGCGCCGACTTGGCCGCGACGCTGTCCGCGGACGAGGCGAAGGCCGAGGTCGAGAGCCGGTTCGAGTGGCTGCTGGCCGCCGCCATCCTGGCCGGGTCGCTGCCGCGGCTGTCCTTCGGCATCTGGGCCGACAAGTACGGCGGCCGGAACATGACGGTCCTGCTGTTGGTCATCAGTTCCGTCCCGTGTTACCTGTTAGCCCACGCGACGACGTATCAGGAACTGTTGCTGTGCGCGTTGGGCTTCGGCCTCGCTGGCAACTCCTTCACGACCGGCATCTCGTGGAACTCCGCGTGGTTCCCGGACAAGTCGAAGGGGACGGCCCTCGGCGTGTTCGGCGCCGGCAACGTCGGGGCGTCGGGCACGAAGTTGATGGTCCTGTTCGTCCCGACCGTGTTCACCCTGGTCCCGGCCGCCGGCCTCCTCGGCGGGGTAATCCCCGGCGGGTGGCGCGTGGTTCCCGTGTTTTACTCCCTCTTGCTCCTGGGCACGGCCGTCGCCGTCATGCTCATCGCCCCGAAGGTTGATCGCAAGCCGGGCAAGGGTCGGACGATGGCCGAGATGATGCGGCCACTGAAGTTCGTCCAAGTCTGGCGGTTCAGCCTCTACTATGTGGTCGTGTTCGGGGCCTACGTCGCCCTCTCGGGGTGGCTGCCCGGCTACTACCAAAAGAACTACTTCGCCGACCTGCCGGCCGCGGACGGCATCCGCATGGCCGCCCTGTTGACGGCCATTTACATCTTCCCGGCCAGCCTGCTGCGGCCGCTCGGCGGCTACTTCTCGGACAAGTTCGGCCCGCGCACCGTCACCTACGCCGTGTTCGTCGTGATGACGCTGGCCCTGGTGCCGCTGTGCCTGCCGTCGAGTATGTTGTCCCTGAACGTGACCGCCTTCACCGCCCTGCTGTTCGTCGTCGCCTGCGGCATGGGGATCGGCAAGGCCAGCGTGTTCAAGTACGTCCCCAATTACTTCCCGAACGACGTGGGGGCCGTCGGCGGCCTGGTCGGCGCGCTCGGCGCCCTAGGCGGGTTCATCCTCCCCAAGATGTTCGGCACCCTCGCCCGCTCCACCGGCGTCCCGCAGTCCGCGTTCATCGCCATGCTGGCCCTCACGGTCGGCAGTCTGGTGTGGCTGCACCTGGCGGTGATGAAGATCAAGAGCGAACAACGGGCCGCGGCCGTCGCCGTCCCGGAAGCGGCGTGACACGGAGCCGGCCGCACTTGATATTCGACCGAGCGCAGCGAGGGAGGCGAGCAAGAAGCGTTAGCGACTGGAGGAACCGAAACGCACGCAACCGCCGGAGGACGAGTCTTCGACGAGTCCGACCCACCGGGCGAGAGTCGCTGCCCGCGTAGCGAACCTCGAAGACTCGGTTCGCGGTTTCCATGCTCCGGAAGCTCCTCCAGTCGCTAACGCTTCTGGCTCGCCTCCCTCGCTGCGCCCGGTATCAAAAGCAGCGTTTGGCGCGTTCAAAACTCGCCACGTTCGAATCCCCCGTCACATCATCAATTCCGCATAGATGTCCGAAAGGACGTGCCCAATCACCAGCGGCCAGAAGCGGCGGAAGATCACGAAGACGGTCCCGTAAATGAGGCCGAAGCCCATTGTGTAGACGACTCCCGAGACGCCTTGATAGTGGTGGCCGACGGAGAACAACGCGGCCGACAGAACCACGGCTGCCCACCGCGACCCGAGAAGTCGCTCGAACCGGGAGATCAGGTAGGCGCGGAAGACAATCTCCTCGGCGAAGCAACTGGCCGTGTATTTGACGACCATCATCAGGTAGTCCGTGTCTTTCGTTGGCAGCGAGAACGGGTAGGCGACGCGATGGGCGCCGTCCCAGCGAATGAGGCCACAGCAGTACCACCAGAGGGCGAGGGGCGCGAGGAATAGCCCGAACCCCGTCGCCACGTCCCAGGCGGTCGGCATCGTCAGCCCGAACAGCGTCCGCGGCTCGCCGCTGCGGGAAATCAGGTAGAGCGTCACGAAAGCGGTGCAGCAACTCAACACCGTCAGTTCCACCGTGTCAATCCAGTAAGGCAACGGGGCCTCGCGCGTCGGCGAGATCGCCGTGAGCAGGCTGGGGACGAAGCCGACGGCCAACACCGCCCCGACTTCGGCCCAGAGGGCGCGAGACGACAGGGGCAACGGCGGCGCCACGGCCGGCGCGGGCAAAAGCGGCGTTTGAGGCTCAGGCCCGTTCGTGTTCTGTTCGGTCTTGGCCGCTTCGGGCGGCGTTGCTTCCACCCCGGCCTCGGGCGGCTCGCCCGCCTCCGTGTGAAACGTCCAACCGCACGCCGGGCAGGCGTCCGCATTGCCCATCGGCTCCCCGCACGCGAGGCAACGCATCGGCGTGCCGTCGCGCTCCTCCAAACCCTTCGCTCGTTGGAGAATCTTTTCAAGGATCGCGCGGGCCTTTACCGCGTCGGCCGGTTCAACGAGGATTCGCGGGGCGGTGGCCCACCCGCCGGGGAGTTCGCCGACGGCGTTTTGCAGCATCTCGTTGTCGATGCGGGCCGGGACGCCCTCGTCTTCCAAGGCCAGCCGCAGCGCGTAGGCTTCTTGCAGGCTCCGCGCCCGGTAAATCTCGACGGGATTGCCCGAAGCGCCGGCGGACATGGCGAAACCTAGGTTGCGAAAGAGTTTAGGTCAGAACGAGCGACGAATGCCGTTCGCCGTGACGTATCCTCCCTGATTGCCATTGGACAGTCAACGAGATTGCGAGAAACCTTTCATGGAGAAGACCAGACTCTCGCCGTGTTCCATTCCCGAGAAATCTTCTAAAATCTCGCAACTTCATCCGAGTCGGCATTACGGTTGCTTCTCTGGGGGTGCATGAACCGCCCTCCCTCTTTGAGAGAAAACAGCATGGCTCCCAAGAGCAAAGACACAGAGAAAACCGTGGACCTGCCGCCGCACGGCCACCGGAACGCCGACCCGTTGACGGACGCCCCCGGGTCGCACCCGATTGAAACCGGCATCGGGGCCGCCATCGGCGGGGCGGCCAGCGGGCTGGCCATTGGCATCGCCGGCGGCCCGATTGGCGCCGTCATCGGCACGGTGGTCGGGGCCGTCGCCGGCGGGTACGCCGGCAAGGGCGTCGGCGAGTTGATCGACCCGACCACCGAAGACAATTGGCTGCGGGACTCCTTCGCCGGCAAGCATTACGTGATGAAGGGGGAGACGTTTGAAACCTACGTCCCCGCGTACAACTACGGGGCCGAGGCCGAAGCCCGGGCCGCCGGCCGCACGTTTGGCGAGATGGAAGACGACCTGAAGCACAAGTGGGAGCGCGACCACAAGGCCGGGGCGCTGGAATGGACAAGCGCCCGTGAGGCGATGAAGGACTCCTACGAGCGCACGACCGAACTCCGCCGCCTGCGGGCGGCCGAGAAGGCCAACATGCACACGCCCATGTAAACAGATTTGCAGTGACTACCCACGCGACGGGAGCCAGAGTTCAGGCTCCCGTGTTCGTTTGCCTGTCGGCAAAAGACGGCCGACGGTTGGGAAGTCACCCGCTCAACCGCAACAGGCCCCGCACTCGGCGATGGCTCCGCACCCCTCGCAACACGCCCCGCATTCGAGTCCCGCGCAACAGTCGGTCGAAATCGCCCCGCAGTACAGCGCTTCGCAGCACCCGTCGCAGGCCGGGGCGTCACAACCCTTTTTGCGCTTGTTCACTTTCACTTCCCCGCCGGGCAATTCCGGGGGCGCGCCGTCCGCGGGGAACGGCGGGTTCGGTTCGGGGTCGGCCGCATTGATCGAATCAGGCTCTCTGGCGGACGCGAGGACCGGTAACATCATGCGGGCGGTCCGATTCCGGGCCGGCGTGGGACAAGATTTGACGTCGGCCAGCGGGTCGAGTTCAAGCAACCGCTGTTGCACGCGGGCCAGCGTCGCCGCCGAGCGGGCGTTGACGGAAACCGCCGTGCGAATGAGCGTTTCCGCATGGCGAAGCTGGTTCAGACAAAAAACCATCGCGGTATGAACAGCATCTTCGTCCGGCAGAGGATTGAACTCCTCGCGGCGGCGGTCCCGTTTCCAGTCCACGGCACAGTCGAACGCGATGAGGGCCGCCCCGACGTGCCGGCCCACGGCCGTCAGCAAGCCTTCGTGTTCCCCGAGATCGTTCACCTTGGCCATGCGGCTGAAGACGTATCCGAAGGCGTTGGCTGTCGGCTCGGTGTACTCTTCCAACGAGATCGGCTCAGTGATCTGCTCCAGTCGGTGGTGGTCGGCGATCAGTTGCCGGACGTTGGCCGCGAAGCGGGGGTCCAAGTCGGCGAACATGGCGCGGGCCGCGCGGATTTTGCGGCGCAGCACCCACGCGACGGCTCGGCGGGACAGTCGCGTGAGAAAACCCTTGGCGTCCCGCACGTCGTCGTCCAGCTTGATCGACGCCAGCAGAACACCGACGCCGCCGCAGAACTGGCCGACGGCCGCGTCCGCGGCGCGGTGCAGGTTGGCCGGCTTGGCGAGTCGGCAACAGCGGACGTGCGGCATCGCCGCGGCGGGGAAGGCCCCGAGGTCGAGGGCGAGTTGATAGAGGAAGACCGCTTCGTAGCTGTGGAACGGCAGCGACCGGACGCCGAAATTGGCGCGTTGGTGTTGGCACAGGCGGGCGTAAGCCCGGCGGTAGTCCGGCGTGTGCGGGCGCGGGTTGAGGAAGCCGAACATGCCGGGCCTCTGGTCAGGGGCCGCCTTGGATTTTATCGACCAAGTAGATGATGAGGGTGAACACGAGGATGAACAGGAACAAGATCACCCACACGCGGAAGGCCAAGCGCATCATCGGCGTCACCGGCCCGCCGCTGGCCGTGTACCGGGGCAGGGGGTCGTTCACCGGGTCGTCGGCCGGCGGGGTCGCGTTCGTCATCGGCTCCACTCCACCAAGATGGTCAGCGGCGAGGCCGCCGGTTGTTTGAGCTTCACGGTAATAGTGCCCCGGCCGGCCGGCGGGTTCGGGGCGCCGTCGAGCGTGACGCGCACGGCCGCGTCCCCGCCCGGCCCTTTTGCCCACTTCACACTCAGAAACGGCTCGCTTGCCGTTACGGCTTCAATGTCGATGTCCCGGTCGTCGCGGTCCGAGACCGTCACCACCTTGCTGGCGCCGGCCCCTTGCAACTTCACGGCCGCGGGGCTGGCCCGCACGGCCGGTGCGGGAGCCGTCTTCACGATCCGCACTGGCACCCGCAATTCACGGTACTCGGGGTCGTCCGTGTCGATGGCCAATTCGTCCGCGTGCGTGCCGACCGGCAGCATATCATCGGCGGTGATGCGGACCGTCTGCCGCCGCTCTCCCCCGTCGGCTTTTTCAACAGTCGTCGTCACCTTCGCCACGCCGAGTCTGGCCCCGGTGACATTTAACGGTTTCCCCCGGCGGTCGAACACCGTCACCTTCCCTGAGAGGTCGGCCGAGCCGATCATCACCAGGGAGACGGGTTCCACGCGCACATCTTTTTTCACCGTCGCGGATACGGTCAACGGAAGTTCTTGCGTGCCGTCACGGCCAATAACGGCGTAGCGAACGGCCACATTCCACTGGCCTGGGCCTTCGGGCTGTGTCATCAGGTTGAAACTCACGGTCAGCGACGTCTTCTCGCCGGGGGCGAGCGCCTTCGTCCCGAGTTCCTGCTTCATGCAGGCGCAGGCGCGCTTCACGTCGAGGACGGTGATCGGCTCGGCGCCGGCGTTTTCCAAATGGAACGTATGAACCAGTGACTTGTTGGCATTCACTTCGCCCAATGTCGCGTTCGGCGTGACGGCCCGCAGCGGCGGCGGTCCGGCGCCGGGCGTCAGGGCCGCCAAGAGAAGGCAGAGCGCGTTCATTGCCCTGACATACCGGAGCCGGCCGGCCGACGCAAGGCGGTTTTAGATTGCGGCCGGGACCGCTCGCTGACGGCCTATCATCTCTCCATGCGCCTGTTCTTCACGGACCAGTTCGTCCTCCCGCTGCCGGAGGGACACACGTTCCCGATGGCCAAGTACCGGCTTCTGCGGGAGCGGGTGTCGGAGTCCGGCCTCGTTTCCCCCGAGTCGCTCGTCGTGCCGCCCGCGGCCACGGACGCGGAACTGGCGCTCGCCCACGACACCGAGTACATCGCGGCCATGTCGGCCGGAACGGTCGGCGAGGCGGCCATGATGAAGGTCGGCTTCCCGTGGTCGCCGCTTCTGGTCGAGCGCTCCCGGCGGTCGAGCGGGGCGACGGCCGCGGCGGCCCGCAGCGCGCTCGCGGACGGGTACGCCGTCAACTTGGCCGGCGGCACGCACCACGCGTTCCGCGACCACGGCGAGGGGTATTGCCTCTTCAACGACTCTGTGGTTGCCGCCCGCGTGTTGCAGGCCGAAGACTTGGTCCGCCGCATCGTGGTGATCGATTTGGATGTCCACCAAGGGAACGGGACCGCCGCCCTCTGCCGGGACGACCCGACGATCTACACGTTCTCCATGCACGGGGCGAAGAATTACCCGCTCCAGAAGGAGCGGAGCGACCTCGACATTGAGTTGCCCGACGGGACGGCCGATGAACCCTATTTGGAGGCGTTGGCCGGCGGGTTGAAGACCGCGGTGGCCGAGTCGCGGCCGGACTTGGCTATTTATCTCGCGGGGAGCGACCCATTCGAGGGGGACCGCCTCGGCCGGCTGAAACTCACCAAGGCCGGCCTCGCCGAGCGCGACCGTCTGGTGTTCGAAGCGGCCCGCGTCGCCGGGCTGCCGCTGGTGGTGACGATGGCCGGCGGCTACGCGAAGGACGTGGCCGACACCGTGGACATCCACTGGCAAACCGTCCGGCGGGCGATTCTGGCGGCCGGGTGACGGCCCAAAATAAACCGCCGCGAGGCGGTCGCGTTGGAGTCCCGCGTTCAC
>JAYUGD010000115.1:0-2459 GCA_043767785.1 Zavarzinella sp.
CGCCCGTTGATTGACCGGCGCCCCGTTGGGGCGAAGAAAATTATTGGGCGGTCAGTCCCGGGGCGTTCCGCCCCGGGCTATTTCCCTCCGCCCCCTTGGGGCGAAAACCAATACCGTATCACCGCGTCATTCCTTCGGGCCGGCCAGTCCCGGCAAATCAAACCCCCGCCCGCCCCGTAGAAGTTGCCGCCGGGCTTGGGTCTGCTGGCCCAAGCCGTGGATCTTGATGAAGCCTTGGGCGGCGGCTTGGTCGTAGTCGCTCCCCTCGTCGTAGGTGGCCAACTTCTTGGAGTAGAGGCTATTCTCGCTCTTGCGGCCGACGACGAACGCCCGTCCCTTGAATAGCTTCACGCGGGCGGTGCCGGACACGAAGCGCTGGTTGCTGGCCACGAAGGCGAAGAGGTCCTGGTGGAACGCCCCGAACCACAGGCCGTTGTAAATCAGGTCCGCGTACTCCTGCGCGACGAAGGTCTTGAACCGCGAGGCCTGCTTGCTGAGGCACAGCGTTTCCATCTCCCGGTGGGCCTCGTGCAGCACGACCGCCCCGGGGGCCTCGTAAATTTCCCGGGACTTGATGCCGACGAGGCGGTTCTCGACGTGGTCGATGCGGCCGATGCCGTGCTTGCCGGCGATCTTGTTCAGTTTCTCGATCAGCGGGGCGCCGTCCATCTTCTCGCCGTTGAGGGCGACGGGGACGCCGTGGGCGAACTCAATCTCAATGTACTCCGGCTCGTTCGGGGCCTTCACCGGGTCGGTCGTCCACGCGAAGGCGGCTTCCGGGGCCTCGTCCCACGGGTCTTCGAGCAGGCCGGCTTCCACGGAGCGGCCGAACAGGTTCTGGTCGATGCTGTACGGGCTTTCCGGCTTGGCCTCGACCGGGATGCCGCGCTCCCGGCAGTACGCGATGGACTGCGGCCGCGTCATGCTCCACTCGCGGACCGGGGCGACGATCTTCAAGTCCGGGGCCAAGGTCTGGAACGTCACGTCGAAGCGGACCTGGTCGTTCCCCTTGCCGGTGCAACCGTGGGCGACGGCCTTGGCCTCGTACTTGCGGGCGACATCGACCATTAACTTGGCGATCAGCGGCCGGCCGAGCGCGGTGGCGAGCGGGTACTTGCCCTCGTACAGGGCGCCGGCCATCAGCGCCGGGAAGACGAAGTGGTCGACGAACAGGTTGCGGGCGTCCTCGGCGACGGCGTCCACCGCCCCGGTCTTGAGGGCCTTCGCCTTGATGGCCTGGATGTCGTCCCCCTGGCCGAGGTCGCAGGTGTACGTCACCACGTCGTACCCGTACTTTTCCTTGATCCACGGGACCATGACCGAGGTGTCCAGCCCGCCGGAGTACGCCAGAATGATCTTCTCTGCCATGTCGTGGATTCCCGAACTAAGTATGAAGAGAAGAGCAGAGCAGAAAAGAAAGGACTCACCACAAAGGCACAAAGAACACACGAAGTTTCACGGAGAAGATCCCGACACCGTTATTCTCTTGGTGAACCTTGGCGTGGTCTTTGTGCCTTTGTGGTGAGTCTTCTTTTTCCTCTGTTTGTTCGCTTCGATTTAACAGTGAAACGTCGCCTGATGGTTCGGTATAGTTCCCGCCCGCGAAAGTGAACATGCCGCCGCGCCCGCGAATCCGAATTCCGGCGGCCCTCGTGGCCGAATTAACCGCCCACGCCGCCGCCGAACACCCCTTGGAATGCTGCGGCCTCCTCGCCGGCCACCCCACGGCCGAGGCGTACACGGTCACGACGAGGATACCGCTGACCAATCACTTGAAGCGGGAAGACGAGTTCGAGTCCGACCCGGCGGAGATGCTGAAAGCCCAGAGGAATATGCGGCAAGCGGGATTAGACTGGCTGGCGGTGTACCACTCGCACCCGGCCAGTCCGCCGGTCCCAAGCCACAAGGATCGGATGCGGAGTGTGGGCGAGAACGTGGCGTGCGTAATCGTCGGCCCGCACGGCGAAGTGCGGGCGTGGTGGTTGATTTCGGAGATGGAACACGAAGAGGCCGAGTGGGAGACATGCTGAAACGGCGGTTACTCGGCCGGCGGGAGGGCCTCGCTGAATTCTTCCAGTGATTGAGCAATCAACGATTTCCGTTGCAAGGTCGTCAAGGTGGCCTCCGTGAGAGGCTCTAGTCGATCCTTGATTTCTTGGGGACAATTTCCGAACCGGAACAACAGATTGTTGTAAAGGGACTTTTTCATGCCGTGTAAGGTGAAAATCGCCCGGATCTCATCAAACGCCGGCGATTCGATGGTCATTTTACTCCCCCCCAAAATCTTCAGGATGTCCGGGTCATTATAGTTGATGCGGGCCATGCCGTGGGTGACGGCCAGCATGTTGTCTCGCACCGCGACAGGCGATTTGGCGTCGATCTCTTCTCGACAACGGGTAATCAACTCCGTCGGCGAGGCGGTCTGTTTTGTTAGCCGCGACGCGGAGGCTTTGCGCAGC
>JAYUGD010000116.1:0-2452 GCA_043767785.1 Zavarzinella sp.
CCATGACGGGATACCGACGGAACACCCGAGTCGCGCTGGCGTTGGGCGCGGCCCTGCTGATTTGCGGCATGGCCGCCCGCGCCGACGTGGTCATCCTCAAGGACGGCTACACCCTCTACGGGGTGAAGACCATCAAGGAAAAAGAGGGCCTGCAGACGGAGGACGGCGTCTTCAGCGTCGACCGCGTCGGCGGCATGACCGTCGTGGACGACGGCCCGCGCTGGACCGTCTTCCCGGCCGTCATCCAGCAAGTCTCGGACGTGTCCAACACCAACAAGTTTAGCTCCCTCGTCCCCTACGCCCCGAAGCGGGACTTGTTCGCCGGCAAGCAAATTCTCCCCCCGACGGCCACGCAGCCCAAGATCGGCCCGTGGGACGAGAAGAAGTGGGCGCGCAAAATCGTGTTCCTGGACTCCGAGAAGAACAACGTCAAACACGAACTTGAACAGCACATCAGCGTCATCAGCCCGTACTACGTCCGCATCGGGTCGGACTCACACCGCCTGCAGTCGTACTTCCTGCTCAAGGAGTTCGGGGCCGTCCGCATCCGCGCCTTCCTGCAAAACCACCCGGACCTCGACGACCGGGCCACGCCGGACCCGGCCAAGCGGGAGCGGCTCATCCGCTTCTGGATTCAGGCCGACTGGCTGGACGAGGCTGACAAGGATTTGGCCAAGTTCGCCAAGGACTTCCCCTCCGAGACCGTGAAGCTGACCGCCCTCCAGACCGAACTGGACCTGACGCGGGCCGAGAAATTGATGGCCGAGGTCGAGCGGGCCAAGGAGGCCGGCCGGCACCGCTTCGCCATGAAGACCCTCGCGGACTTCCCGAAGGACCACGTCCCCAAGGACATCGCCGACAAGAAGGTGAAGCTGGCCGCCGAGTACGAGACCCGGCAGGAGAAGTACGCCGCCACCATGCGCTGCCTGACGGAACTGCCGCAACAGGTCAACGGGGACCAGAACCAGTTCTTGAAGGAGGCCGCCGCCGCCGTCCGGGCCGAGCTGCACCTCGACACCGTGAGCCGACTGGAGATGTTCAGCACGCTGGCCGACCGGGCCGAGCGGGACGCGAAGACCGGCCGCAAGCCGACGCACTCGCCGGAGCAACTGCTGGCGGCGGCCGTCACCGGCTGGCACTTGGGCAAGGTGTCCGCCGAGACGAAGGTGGAGGCCGCCCGCAAGTGCTGGGTCGCCCGCGGCATGGCGGCGGCCCACTTCCAGAACACAAACCGCCGCAACCGACTGGCCGACGTGGACGCGTACCAGAAGTCGCCGGACGCCCTGTCCTTCGACGAGTTGGAAAAGCTCGTCTCGCTGCTGCCGCCGCCGGACGCCCCGGCCGAGTACCCGGCCGGCCCGGCCGAGCTGAAACTGCCGAAGAGCTTCGAGTTCCCCAAGGGGGCCGAGTTTCTGCTGAAACTGCCGGACGAGTACTCCCCCGGCCGGCCGTACCCGCTGCTGGTGCTGCTGCCGGACGGGTTCGAGAAGCCGGAGGACATGCTGAAGCAGTTCGGGGAGACCACGTCCAGCCACGGGTACATCGTGGCCGTGCTGAAGTGGTACGACCCGCTGGTGAACAAGTACATGTGGGGCAAGCCGGAGCACACGCTGCTGATGAACTTCATCCGGCACATGCGCCGGGCGTACCAAGTCGATTCGGACCGCGTGTTCCTGCTCGGCAACGGCGACGGCGCCAGCATGGCGATGGACGTGGCGTCCGGCCACCCCGGCACGTTCGCCGGCGTGGCCGCGTTCAACCCGGTCATCGTCGGCAAGATCTTCGGCACCTGCGGGTACTGGATGAACTTCCAGAACCTGCCGGTGTACATCGTCACCGGGGACCGGGCCGGCAAGTCCGTGGCCCTGCGGCCGACGCTGGAAAAATGGATGCCCAAGGGCTACCCGGCCCTCGTCATCACCTACAAGGGGCGCGGGGCCGAGTGGTTCCCCGAGGAGTTGCCGTTCCTGTTCGACTGGATGGGCCGCAAGCGCCGGGCCGACCCCGGCAAGCAGCTCGGGCCGACCGGGAACGACCCGTTCGACAGCGGCTACCGCACCGTGCGCGACGGGGACGACCGCTTCGACTGGCTGACGCTCGACGCCATCGACCCGCGCTGCCTGCTCAATTACAACCCGGTCATGACCGGCGTCGCCGCCCCGCCGCCGGCCAAGGTCTTCGGCAAGATCACCGAGGGGAACAACCTGCAACTGAACCCGCGCGGCATCAAGGCCATGACCGTCTGGTTCGGCCAAGGCATGTTCGACTACACCAAGCCCGTGACCGTCAAAGTCGGCGACAAGGCGCCCGTGAAGAAAGTCGTCACCCCCAACCTCGGCGTCCTCATGGAAGACCTGTACGACCGCGCCGACCGCCAGCGGCCGTATTTTGAGAAGCTGGAGATCAAGGTGCAGTGAGGGGCGCCGACTCGTTTTGTTAGCCGCGACGCGGA
>JAYUGD010000117.1:0-2442 GCA_043767785.1 Zavarzinella sp.
CAAGAAGAAGTACACCGTCCGCGAGCAGCCGCCCCGCGCCATCATGGAGCAGTTGCTGTACGCCGTCGTCCGCGAGGGGACGACGACGGACCAGGCCGACAAGGCCTTCCGCGGCATCACGGACCGCTTCGTGGACCTGAACGAAATCCGCGTCTCGACCGTGCAGGAACTGTGCGACGCCATGGGCCCGCTGCCCGACGTCGCCACGCGGGCCACGCGCCTGCTGGGCATCCTGCAAGAGTGGTTCGAGATGACCTACACTTTCGAGATGGACGAGATCGCCAAGAAGGGCATGAAGGAGGGGGCCAAGAAGATCTCCCGCCTCAACGACGCCAACGACTTCAGCGTGGCGTGGGTCATGCAGCACGGCCTCGGCGGCCACGCCATCCCCCTCGACGGCCCCAGCATCCGCGTCCTGCGCCGCCTCGGCCTCCTCGACGGCGAGTCCGAAAGCCTCGAAAGCCTGCGCGGCACCATCGAACACTTCGTCCCCAAGGCCAAGGGCGGCACCCTCGTCGAACTCCTCAGCCAACACGCCGCCGCCCTCTGCACCGAAGAAAACCCCAAGTGCGGCAAGTGCCCGCTGCTCCCGGAGTGCCCGACGGGGCAGGCGATTGTCGCGGCGGAGAAGAAGCCGCGCAAGTCGCGGTGACGGGGCGGCCGTTTAGCCGCGACGCGGAGTCTTCGGAGCGGAGCGCGGGCTAAGGCCGGGAATTGCGCTCGCCGCGAAAGGCAACCTCACCCCCCGGCCCCCTCTCCGAAACGGAGAGGGGGAGCAAGTGGGCGACAGCCGTCCGCCCGAACTTTACATATCTTCTCGGCGTCATTCTCCTCACATTAACTTCGGAGGATTTCGGATGGCAATCGAGAGGCGAACAATTTTCAGAGACGGCGTCAGCCGGTCATTTGTGGCGGATGTCGAGATCGTTGCCGACTTCGTCGAGCCTTGCAGTTATTGCGGGGTTCCGTGCTCTGGAACGACACGCATCTGGTATGTGGCAAGCCACACACGCAAGACATTCGAGACAGACCATGGCACTCTGTCAGGTTTGATGGACGCCCTTGTGCGAGAGGCCATCGAAAATGATGCGTATGAGTCGCTCCCGGCGTTTGTTCGCTGCGCGAACGAAGCAACCGGGTGGGCAACATTTTTACTGGAGGATGGGGCGGTTGTTTCGGCAGACGATCTGCTTCTTGCCGTCAACGCAATGGAGGCTAACAACTCCGACAGCCGCATTACAAGTATGTTGAGTGCCATTCGTGAGTTGGTCAGTGCCGCCATTGCCGGCGGCCATGTCCTCTGGGCCGGCAGCACTTGAATTCGAGCGCCGGGCGCCATGCCCACGGCTCTGCGTAGGCATGTGAGCGACTCGGACACGACACGTCAACCGTCAACCGTCCAACGATTACGCCCAAGCAATGCCCACGCAAAGTTGTGGGCACGGCGCCTTGGCGGCCGTTTCGTCGCGTCGCGCGTGTTCGGTGAGATGCGGCGTGCTAAGATACCGCTGGACGGGCAAGTCACACGAGGCGACCCATGGACGTGCAATACGCGCCGGAACTGCGGGAGCCGGCCGACCGATTGGCCCTGCTCAAAGACATCTCGGCCCGGCTCGACAAGGCCGTCGGGCCGAAAGAGTCGGCGGCCATGAAGGCCGAGTGGGAACTCGTGCGCGACCTCCGCGGCGACGAGTTTTACCGCCTGACCCTCGAAGACCCCACCGACCGCGTGTTCACGGACTTCACCCGCTTCGAGTTGGGGGTGCCGTTGCAACGCCACATGCTGGCCCATGGGTTGTACGGCGACTTGCTCAAACTTCGCGGCGACCGGCAGCACCAAGTCGTGCTGCGTCTCCTGAGCGAAATGTCCGCCGAGCAGGAGGCCTTGCATGGTCACCAAGACTGAAGAATCGATTCAAGTCTTAACGGTGGAGCTCGCCATCCTTCGGGCGCGGGTCGAGAATCTTTACACCGAAATCAAGCCGCTCCGCGACCTCGTGAATCAGGTCGCCGTCATCCAGACTCAAATGGCCGACGTGCTCAAATCCGACGTGACCAAGCAAATAGCCGTCATCCAACACCAACTCGTCGAACTCGCCAAGACCCGAGAACTGTGGGGCCAGCGCGGGTGGGCGGTCCTGACAGTCTCCCTGTCGGCCGGGTTCTCCCTCGTCGCCGTCATTCTCGGGTCACTGCTGACATTTTATTTCAACGCGAAACGGTAACTGCGCCCGGCGAGCGCCATGCGCGTGAGCGATTGGAGTCCGCACGGCTCCGCCAACGACCGGCGGCATGCGGTCGCCGGCGGGGAGACTCCAATCGCTCACGCTCATGGCTTGCCAAATCCGGCCGCCGCGTCCGGGCGGAGGCGTTTCGCTGCGGAGCGATTTTTAGCGAGCCGAGCGGCGTCAGCCGCCGGGTGGGGCTTACGCGCAACACCCG
>JAYUGD010000118.1:0-6907 GCA_043767785.1 Zavarzinella sp.
GAGAGGGGGCCGGGGGGTGAGGTAAACGGCCGACATACCCAAGGCGGCGTGCCGGTCACCACTCGATGTGCGGCCGCGTGGTTTCCAGTTCGCACTTCAGCATGCGGGCGCGCTCCTCACACCCCGGCGCGAGATGATTCGCCAAGTGAATCACGACTTGCCGCAGGGCGCGGTCGAGGTCCGTCCCCGCCGGGTGTTGGAGCCGCAAGTACTCCAAGCCCGTCGGGGCCGTCAGGTTGAGCGCCAAGAAGCCTTGGCCGGCCTCGTCGAGCGTGATCCGCTCCGCCAACAGGTCCGCGAGGATGCGGTGGCGGGCGGCCGTCCGGTCCATCACCACGTCATCCTCCCGGCCCAGTTCGGCGTAGCGGTCTTCCCCGCTGCTGACTTCGTCTTCCAAGTCGCCGACGCGCCAGAAGTCCAGCCCGAGTCCTTCGGCCGTCAACGGGGACCGCGACAACGCCACGGCGCCGAGGGCCGCGACGCCGACGATCAAGCATAAGCACGCGCGCACCTTCATCGCGGAACCTCCCAATGGCGGTGGAATCACTTTGTGAACACGGGGGATTGGCCCGGCCCGCGCCCCGTCACGGGGCGGGCCGCGGCAGTAAGAGACTGTCCCACAAGCCCGGATTTTCCCTGAAAATCACGGGAAAAGACGTTGTTTTTGGGGCAAAACAGGACTTGTGGGACAGTCTCTAAGACGATCCAGAACGAATGCCGATTTCAGGGCTGTTACGAAGGTGTGGCCGCGTTACGGTGATCCCGGCGGCTTGACCGGGCCGAGGTCGGTCGTCGGCGGGGTGCCGGGGCTTTTGCCGTAGTCGTGACTCCATACTAAGCGGACTTTGCGCACCCCCATGTCGATCGGCGTGAAGGCCTTCGTCTTCGGGTCGTACTGCCCGCCGCAACCGACGAAGACGCCCGAGCCGTCCGGGGCGAACGCGATCTGGTTGGCGTTCCCTTGGCTGGCGCGGATGGCGCCGAGCTTTCCGATGTCGGCAGTGCGCCACAGCATGACTTGGCCGTCACTGCCGGACGTGGCGAAGAGCTTGCCGTTCGGGGCGATCACCAAATCCGTGATGCCGCCGCCGTTGCCTTGCAACACGGCGACCGTTTTGCCCGTCGCCGGGTCGCCGACCAACAAGCTGCGGTTGGCGGCGAAGAAACTCTTGCCGTCCGGCGAAAAGGCCACTTTTTCGACCCAGCCGTTGTCCAACCGGCTCACCCACATGGGCTTGCCGGTCTGCACGTCCCACATCACCACGTTTTCGTCTTCGCCGCCGGAGAGTAGGCGCTTGCCGTCCGGGGAAAAAGCCAGCGTGCGGATGCGGTTCGTCCCGCCGACGAACGCCCGGATCAGCTCCGCAGTCTTCGCGTCGCGGATTTGGATGCTCTGGTCGGCCCCGGCGCTGGCGAGCAGCTTGCCGTCCGGCGAAAAGGCCAGCGAGACGATCAACCCGTTGTGGGCTTTCGTCACGCCCGTCTGCTTGCCGGCCGAGTAATCCCAGAACCGGATGACGCCGTCTTCGGAGCCGGAGACGGCGGCCTTGCCGTCCGGCGTCAGGATCAGGCAGGGGATGTCCCCCTTCGACCCCTCCATCGCGTGGAGTTGCGCGCCGGTGGCGGCGTCCCACACGCGGATCGTCTCATCGGCCTTCGGCCACGTCGAGGCGCTCAGCACATACTTTCCGTCCGGAGACGCGAGGACACACCGCACCGGGGCGGCCGTCGGGAAGAAGAGGTCCGCGCGGGCCGGGGACATTGGTCCGATGAACGGGAGTGCCCCCGGCCGCCCCAGATTCCCGATCACGTCGGACTTCGACGGCTTCGTCGGATCGACGTGGCATTTGAAGCACGAGTCGGCGGCCAGCAACGCATGGATGCCGTCCTTCGGGGCCGGCACCAGCACCGGGATTCGCGGCGGCGTCACCGGGTCGCCGAGTTTCGGGACGACCACCGGCGTCGGCAGGCCGGTGCGGGTCCGAGAAAGGTCGTAATTCCACCCGTAGAGTCCCGGCGCGACCATCGTCGCCTTCACCACCGTCTTGCCGTCGCGGGTGATGGTCACGATCTCCTCGCGGGCGCCGGCCTTGCCGCTGATGCGCACGGGCCGGTCGCCGAGTTTCAGTTTCACTTCCTTGACGCCGACGCCGGAGATGGTCACGTCCCGGCCGTCGCGGTCCACGGTGACGGTCGTGTCCGGGTCGTCGATCTCGACGACGAGGGTGCCTTCTGGCGTCTGGAACGTCAGCACGGTGCCGGCCGTCGCCAGCGTGGCGGCGAACAGCACGCCGGCCAGCGTCAACACCCGTCGGCGGCGGCGTTGCCGCGGCGGCTCCGTCCCCTCGGCCAGGTAACGCAAGCAGTCCCGCAGGCGCTCGATGACCTTTGCGGCCGTGGCGGGCCGGTCGGCCGGGTCGGTCTTCAGCAAGTCCATGATGAGTTCCTCAACGTGTCGGGGGAGAGTCGGGGCCTTAGCCCGCAGCGAATCCGGGGAGCCGTCGGCCAAGCGGCGCAGCGTGCCCATTAGCGACGTGGTGGCGAACGGGGCTTGGCCGGTCAGCATGGTGAACAGCACGCTGCCGAGGGCGAACAAGTCGGCGCGGGCATCGACCGCGTCGCCGCGGGCTTGCTCCGGAGACATGTACAACGGCGTGCCGGCCCCGAGGCCGGTCTGCGTCAGGCGGGCGTCGTCCGCGGCGCGGGCGAGGCCGAAGTCCGTCAGACGGACGCGGTTGTCCGGCGATTGCAGCAGGATATTGGCGGGTTTCACGTCCCGGTGGACGAGGCCGCGCTCGTGGGCGGCTTCCAAGGCGAGGGCGGTTTCCAAGCCGATCCGCAGCGCCTCGGCCGGGGGCAGCGTCTTCTCGCGGTCCAAGCGTTGTTGCAGTGATTCGCCTTGGATGAAGGCCATCACCAGCACGGGGACGCCCGCGTATTCCTCGACGGCCAGCACCGGGACGACGTGCGGGTGCGAGATGGACGCGGCCGCCCGGGCTTCGCGCAGGAAGCGACCGCGGGCCACCGGGTCGCCGCGCATGGCGGCCGTCGGAATCTTCAAGGCCACCGTTCGCCGCAGGACCACGTCGTGCCCTTGCAGCACGATGCCCATGCCGCCGCGGCCGACGACGCCCAGCACTTCGTACGGGCCGACGCGGTGCCGCGTCCCGGCCGCGTCGGGGAGCAGTTCGTCAACCGTGGCGTCCGGCAGGGTTTCCAGCCGGGCGAGCGTCTCGCCGGTCAACGGGCCGGCGTAGCTTCGCAGGCTGTCCAGCAATTCCGGCGGGGCGGGAATGGCGGTGGTGCGGGCGGCGTCCAGCAGCCAGCCTGTTTCCCCCATCGCCAGTTGTTCGAGTCGCGCCCGGCACTCCGGGCACGCTTCCAAATGTTCGGCGACGGCCGGCGGGGCGTCGCCGCCGTCGCGGAGCAGTCGGGCGAAGTCGGCCGGGGCCGGGTGTTGGTCCAAGGGGGTCATGAGCCGGTCTCCGCGGATTCCATGGTCGCCACGATCTCCCGCAACTTGGCCAGCACGCGGCCGCGCGCCAGATACACCGCCGCCCGGCTGATGCCCAGCGTGGCCGCCGCCGCGTCCCCGGACACGCCGTCGATGGCGGTCAAGGTGAAGGCCCGGTACGTCGTCTCGCTCACTTGCGAACACACTTGTTCGAGGGCCAGCGTAAATAGCTGCCGCCGCAGCGACTCGTCCCACGCCGCGTCCGTCGCCGGTTCTACTTCGGCGACTTCGTTCCAGTCCGCGGGTTCGTCCGCCATCGGCAACTTCTCGCCGCGGGTTTGGAACTTCAAGAACTGCCGGGAGACGACCGTGAACAGCCACGCCCGGAACCGCCCCACGTCCGGCCGGTAGTCGAACCGGCCGATGTGCCCGGCCACGCGCCGGAAGACTTCCTGTGTCTGGTCCACGGCGTCGGCCTCCTGCAAGCCGCGCCGCCGGAAGTACCCGAACACGGCCGACCCGTACAGGGCCAGGAACTCCCCCCACGCGATGGCGTCGTCGAACCGCCGTAGTCGCAGCAGCAGGCTCGGCCGGGTGACGGGCAGGCGGGACATCCGCAAAGTCCTCGGGACGGGTTACACGGTATTATCCCACGGGGCGGGGAATCTATCGCGGCCGGGGAGATTTTGCGGCACGGCAGTTCGCGGGCGGTGTCCGGTGAATGGTGCACGCCTCCACGCCGAGGCGTTTTTCGGACGTTCTACGCAGTTTTCCCAGGGATTTTGCCCTGTGCAATATTAACCGGACACCACCGCGACGGAGCGGCCGGATTGTGAAGGAATTGTGAAGCCCTGCCAGCCAGCCTGCCAGTGCGCGCGACCGATTTGGCGAATTCCCCCGAATCCGGCGACTTTGAAGTAGCGCGCGACTAGTGCGGGGACTATCCGTCTGTAATGGCGTTGAGACGTGGGCCGTCACGGATTCACTGACGGCGTCACCCCGCAACAATGCAGCAGCACGCCCAAGATTCGGTCGGGTTGGGTAATCGGGAATTCGTCGATGTCGATGTCGAGTTGCTGGTCGGTTAAGCGCAAAAACTTCCAAATACTGCCGGTCGTCACACACCCATAAATGGGATTGATCGGCTTGCCCGCCTTCTGATTAAAGCGTTGGGCCGCCACCATTTCCGCGGCGCATTGCCCCAGCCCGTCCACGATGCTGTCCCGCTTGGCTTCGACCACGACCAACACGGGGGCGACGACGAACATCATCTGCGGGGCGCGGGAGAGCATGAAGTCGCAAACGCCGGTCAATCCCGCCGCCGGGTCCACGTCGAACGCCACCCCGGACAGGACACTCATCAGGCGGTTGCTGCGGTCCCACGTCTCGGCCAACAGCGGGGCCACAAGAAGTTCCGACCGGGCCTTTTCCGTGGCGTTCCCCATGCCGACCGGCCCGTACTTGGTTAAGAACTGGAGGAGGACCGGGTGCGGCGCCACGGCCGGGACGGCGGCAAACAGCGAATGGACCGTGTCCACCCGGAGGCCGAAGTCCCGTTCAACCTTCGGTAAGTCAAAGTCTTTGAAGCTCATGGCGCCCTTCGTCGGCTGTGGGGTGATTGTTTTACGCGGTGACAACGGCCTTCAAAGCGCCGCCCGTCTTCTTGGCAAATTCATGGCAATCCGGCACATTCGGTCTCGCGGTCGAGTGACGCGCCGACTATCCGGTTGTAATGGCGAGTGCCGGACCAGCCCTCCTTGACCACGTCGCGGTGATGCAATTCTCCGTCGGGCCTAGGGGGGAGGTGGGGGGGTCAGAGGGGGGACATAGCCCGCCGGCGGCTGCCGCAAGGGTAGGATGACGGCCTTTCTGACCACTTGCCAATGGGGTTTCACCCATGCGGTGACTCTCACCACCTGATCCCGCCCCGTTTTTCATTCCCACCGAATGCCCCCGTCTGGTATCCTGTCTCCACTAGGAGACTCGCCCGATGACGCCCGGTAACACCACGTTGGAACAGGCCGTCCAGGACTTTCTGCGGGCGCGCGCGCCTTGAACCCGAGGCTCACGCCGGAAGAATTCTGCCGGGACGTGCCGGACCTGTTGCCCGGCGTGCAGCAACTGTTGCAGGCCGTCACCGCCAGCCTCGACGGGTCCAACACGTTCGCCGCGCCGGCGGCCGGTGCCGGCCCCGCGATGCCCGCGCACTTCGGCGTGTACGCCGTCAAGCGGAAGCTCGGCGAAGGGGGCATGGGGGCCGTCTACCTGGCCGTGGACACGCGGCTCAACCGCGAGGTGGCCGTCAAAGTGATGCGGCCGGAGATCGCGTCGCAGCCGCTGGCCCGCGCCCGCTTCCTACGGGAGGCGCAGGCGATGGCGGCCGTCAAGCACGAGCATGTCGCCACCATCTATTCAGCCAACGAGGAGGCCGACGGCACGACTTGGCTGGCGATGGAGTTGTTGGACGGCGAGTCGCTGGACGACGCCGTCAAGCGCGGCGGGCCGTTCGACTGGAAGACGATTTATCGGCTCGGCCGGGAGACCGCTCTTGGCCTGCACGCCGCCCACGCCAAGAAGCTGATCCACCGGGACGTGAAGCCGGCCAACATCTGGCTGGAAGCCCCGGACGGCAAGGTGAAACTCCTCGACTTCGGCCTCGCCCGCCAAGTCGAAGCGGAAGTGGAAGTGACCGGCAGCGGGGCGCTGATCGGCACGCCGGCGTACATGGCCCCCGAACAGGCGTGCGGCGATCCGGTCGATCACCGCTGCGACTTGTTCTCCCTTGGCGTCTTGCTCTACCGGCTGACGACGGGCAAACTGCCGTTACACGGGGCGAACGTGATGGCCGTCCTGTCGGCGCTCGCCAACCACGAGCCGACGCCGGTGAAGTCGCTGCGCCCCGACTGCCCGAGCGGGCTGGCCGATCTGACCCACTGCCTGTTGGCCAAGAAACGCGACCAGCGCCCGGCGACCGCCAAGGCCGTCGCCGAGGAGTTGCTGCGACTCGATCGCGACGGCTCCGTGACCATGCCGCTCGTCGAAGTCCTACCCGCCGCCGACCCGTGGGCCGCCATCGATGATGCGGACGCGACCGCGGAAGTGCCCAAGACTCCAATCGCTCACGCTCATGGCTCGCCAAAATCGTCCAAGAAGTGGCTGCTCGCGTTGCTCGCCCTGCCCTTGCTGCTACTTCTGATGGGCGGCGGGTACGTCATCATCAAATTGACGAACAAGGACGGCACGACCACGGAACTGAAAGTCCCCGACTCAACCAAGATTGAAGTGGTGGACGACAAGGGGAAGACGGTGGCCGTCGTCCCGCCGAAGCAGACCGACCCGCGCACGGCGACGTTCAAAAACGAACTAGGGATGGAATTTGTGAAAGTGCCCAATGGGACCGGCTGGTTGGGCGGCGGGGGCGGGAAGCAAGGCGGTACGAAGGTAGAGTTCAAG
>JAYUGD010000119.1:0-2438 GCA_043767785.1 Zavarzinella sp.
GGAAGGGGGAGCAAGCGGGTTTGGGTCTTTCGCCCAAATGTTGCTGACGATTCTGGTGGTGATGTCCACACCCTTGCTCCCCCTTCCCGTCTCGGGAAGGGGGCCGGGGGGTTAGGTTGCCTTTCGCGGCCAGCCCGATGCTCACCGCATCCCTCAACTCGGCAGCAAGTCCTTCACCGCGTCCTGCTCTTCCAGCAGCTCTTTCAACGTGGCCTCAAACTTCGCCTTGCCAAAGGTGTCCAGGGTCAGGCCGTTGACGATGCTGTAGTTGCCGTTGCCGTCGCTGGTGACGGGGTAGCCGAACACGAGGCCCTTCGGGACGTTGTACTCGCCGTTGGAGATGAGGGCGGCGCTAGTCCAGTCGCCGGCCGCGGTCGGCTTGAGCAGGGCTTTGACGTGGTCCAAGGCCCCGTTGGCGGCCGAGAAGGCGCTGGACAGGCCGCGCTTGGTGATGATGGCCTTACCGCGCTCCTGGCACTGCGGGACGTAGACGGTTTCCAGCCAAGTACGGTCGGTAATCACTTCGGTGGCCGGCTTGCCCTTGATCTTGGCGTTGGTGAAGTCCGGGTACTGCGTGTTGGAGTGGTTGCCCCAGATCGTGACGCACGTCACGTCTTCGTTGGCGACGCCGGCCTTCTTGGCCAGGGCGCCGACGGCCCGGTTGTGGTCGAGGCGGGTCATCGCCCCCCATTGGTTGGCCGGGATGTCCTTCCCGTTGCGGTAGGCGATCAGGCAGTTCGTGTTGCACGGGTTGCCGACGACGAGAATCCGCACGCCGTTGGCGGCCTTGGCGGCGAGCGTCGAGCCTTGCTTCTGGAAGATTTGGGCGTTCTTCATCAGCAGGTCTTTGCGCTCCATGCCCGGCCCGCGCGGGGCGGCGCCGACGAGCAGGGCGTAGTTCACGTCTTTGAAGGCAGTGGCCTCGTCGTCGGTCACGATGATGTCTTGCAGCGTCGGGAAGGCGCAGTCTTCCAGTTCCATCGCCACGCCCTCCAGGCCTTCCATCGCCTTGGGGAACACGGACCGCGGGACTTCCAGCAGTTGCAGGATCACCTTGGTGTCATGGCCGAACACCTCCCCGGACGCGAGGCGGGGCAACAGCGTGTAGGCGACCTGACCGGCGGCCCCGGTGACGGCGACGCGGACGACTTTGGACATGGGGTTCACTCTCGACTAAGGGGGACGCGGCAATAAACTCTGATTTAGCGAACGGGAAATGAGTCGGCTAATCACAAGTTCAAGGAGTGGAGTCTGATGGCAGCCGTCAAAGTCGGGATCAACGGGTTCGGGCGCATTGGCCGCTTGGTGTTCCGGGCGTTGGTGGAGCAAGGCCACCTCGGCAAGGAACTGGATGTCGTCGCCGTCAACGACCTCGTCCCGGCCGACAACCTGGCGTACTTGCTGAAGTACGACTCCACCCAAGGCACGTTCAAGGGCGAAGTCCGCAGCGAAAAGTCCTCCCCCTCCGTGGCGGAAGACGACGTGCTGGTGGTCAACGGGCACAAGATCAAGTGCCTCGCCGTCCGCGAAGGGCCGCACGCCCTGCCGTGGAAGGAGTTGGGCGTCGAGTACGTGATCGAGTCCACCGGCCTGTACACCGAGGCCGACAAGGCCAAGGGGCACATCACGGCCGGGGCCAAGAAGGTGATTATCTCCGCCCCGGCCAAGGGCGAAGACCTGACGGTGGTGATGGGCGTCAACAACGAGAAGTACGACCCGACGGCCCACCACATCATCTCGAACGCGAGCTGCACCACGAACTGCCTCGCCCCCGTCGTCCACGTCCTCCTGAAGGAAGGCTTCGGCGTGGACGAGGGCCTGATGACGACGATCCACGCCTACACGGCGACGCAGAAGACCGTGGACGGCCCGTCCAAGAAGGACTGGAAGGGCGGCCGGGCCGCGGCCATCAACATCATCCCCAGCGCCACCGGGGCCGCCAAGGCCGTCGGCCTCGTCATCCCCGAAGTGAAGGGGAAGATCACCGGCATGGCCTTCCGCGTGCCGACGCCGACCGTCTCCGTGGTGGACCTGACGGTGAAGACCGTGAAGGAAACGAGCTACAAGGACATCTGCGCGGCCATGAAGAAGGCCAGCGAGACGTACCTCAAGGGCTACCTGGCGTACACCGCCGACGAAGTCGTCTCGACGGACTTCATCCACGACAACCACTCGTCCATCTTCGATTCCACGAGCGGCATCGAGTTGAACAGCAAGTTCTTCAAGCTGGTGAGCTGGTACGACAACGAGTGGGGCTACAGCAACCGCGTGGCCGACCTGCTCAAGTTCATGATCCAAAGCGGACTATAAGCTGGGGTCAGTCAATGGTATTGTCATGGGATCGCGGCGAAGGGCTGGTTGTCGGGCGGGAAACTTCCCTGCGCTTCCGCGTGCTCGACGCGAAGGGCGAGCCGGCCGACATCGAGCCTTACATGAGC
>JAYUGD010000120.1:0-2436 GCA_043767785.1 Zavarzinella sp.
GCAACCTGGACGGCGTTGTCGAAGAGATTTGGAACGAAACCCGGCAACAGGTTCTACCCGACGATTCGACAAAACAATGGGTTCGTGCAGACCGTGTCAAAACCGGCGACATCGTCTTTGCCGACGAAACCCAACACCCACGACGACTGGAAAGTATCGAACGAATCGAATCCGACGAAGAGGTTTACGACCTGGAAGTTGAAGGCGTTCACTCGTTCGTGACGGAGACCTGTACGGTTCACAATTGCGGTTCGGGGACGACGGCTTACGTCGCGGAGCAATGGGGCCGACGGTGGATCACGATCGACACGTCCCGCGTGGCGTTGGCCCTGGCCCGCACGCGGTTGATGGCCGCGAAGTTCCCGTACTACCTGCCCGCCGATTCCGCCGCCGGGCGGAAGAAACTGCGGGAGCTTGGTCTTCCTCCCTCCCCGCTTGCGGGGAGGGCTGGGGTGGGGTCAGAGCAACCCCCCTTAATCCCCCCGCAAACGGGGGGAGACAAGAAGCAGATCGACGCGGGGGGAGAGAAGACGGAGGCTGACGCGCTGGGAGTTGTATCGCCGAATCTTCGGGCGGGCTTCGTGTACAAGACCGTGCCGCACGTCACGCTCAAGAGCATCGCCAACAACCCGGACATCCACGAGGGCATGACCCGCGACCACATCGACGCGGCCATCCGCAAGCACGCCGACACCGAAACGCTGTACGACCAGCCCTACGAGGACAAGGGGACCGTGCGCGTCTGCGGGCCGTTCACCGTCGAAAGCCTCAGCCCGCACCGGATGCTCCCGGACGCGCCGGGCGCGGACGGCCCCAGCCCCGCAACTGTGGCCGCGAACAAGGTGAAGGCCGACTTCGTCACCGTGATCCTGGACAATCTCCGCAAGGCCGGGGTGCAGAACACCAAGAAGGGCGAGCGGATCAAGTTCGACCGCCTCGACCTTTACCCCGGTAGATCGCTGATCGCCGAAGGGGAGTTCACGAGCGCCGACGGGAAGCGGAAGCGTGTCGGCGTCTGCCTCGGGCCGGAGTTCGGCACCGTCGGCCCGGAACTGATCCACGACGCCGCCAAGGAAGCCGTGCGCAGCCTGCAACTCGATTTCGACCTCGTCCTCGTGTGCGGCTTCGCGTTCGACCCGCACGTCTGGGAGGAAGGCAAGGACGTGGAACGGCAAGTCGGCAAGATGAAGGTGCTACTCGTGCGGATGAACCCCGACTTGGCAATGGGCGACGAGTTGCTGAAAAAGACCGGCGCCGGCAACCTGTTCATGGTCTTCGGCGAACCGGATATCGCGTACGCCAAGGACAAGTCCGGGCAGTACACCGTGACCGTAAAGGGCGTGGACATCTTCGACCCCACGACCGGCGAAATCCGCTCCAGCGGCCCGGACGAAATCGCCACGTGGTTCATCGACACGGACTACGACGGCAAGAGCTTCTTCGTCCGCCACGCCTATTTTCTCTACGGCGGCAAGGACTCGAAGGAAGGCCCCTACGACCGGCTCAAAAAAGCCCTCAAAGCGGACATCGACGAGGCCGAGTGGGCCAAGCTGTACAGCGCCACCAGCGTCCCGTTCGACCCGCCCAAAACTGGCAAGATCGCCGTGAAAGTCGTCAACCACTACGGCGACGAAGTGCTCAAGGTGTATAGCGCGAAGTGAGAGGAACCGTGGCGGCGAATGGGCGGAAATTGGTGTGATGACGTGTGACCGATCCATGTTACAATTGTCCGCGTTGCCACTTCGTCGGAGTGGCGGGCGTAGAATGCGGATCGACTTCCAACTCCAAGAGTCGCGGCACATGGAAACCACGAGGGCGACACTGCTCGCCAAGGTCTACGAACGGAAACCAATCGCGCAAGCGGAGTTCTACCTCATCTACCATCCGATTGCCATACGCTACGCCCAACATTACGTCCGCGGCGAGGACGCGGTTCGGATTGGACATGACGTGACCGTCAAGTTCGCGGTGGAAAAGCCCATCCAATACGACCCGAAAAGGGGGAAGTTTCGCCACTTGCTCATGGTCGCCGTCCGTTGTCGGTGGCTCGACTTGGTCAGGGAGAAGAAGCGGGATCGTCACATCCCGTATAGCGACTCGCTCGACGGCGTACAGGAATACGTACCGGACATCACGAAGGAAGAGATGCTGCGAGCAGAGCAACTTCAAGAAGTGATGGAGGCGATTCGGGGCGATTTCAAACCGCACACTTGGGAGGCGTTCGTGTGTCGTATGGAGGGGCAACCGTCTGTTGCCGTTGCCGAGAAACTGGGGATGAAACCGAACGCCGTCGATGCAGCCTACGACCGGGTGAAGAAGCGCCTGAAGGAAGAATACGAGCGGCGCGGAATCGCCCCCGACGGAATCGAATAAGATTTCGGCCACCTCTGTCGTAAGAGGGGTGAAGCCCAACCGCCACACCCGGCGGCGGCTACT
>JAYUGD010000121.1:0-2435 GCA_043767785.1 Zavarzinella sp.
GATTTTTGCACAAGCTCTCCGCGTGAGGATCGGCTTCCCCCCAGGGAAGCGGTCGTCTCGGGCGGGAAGCCGGTCCTCACGCGGAGCGTGAGGAGTACAAGGGGCCGACCACCGGTGGCCTCATTCTTGGCCGCGTGCCGTATACATCGGCATTTACTGGAACAATCACCACCACCTGTTCCATGCCGTCGAGCGCGTCACCGGCGGGGTGTTGTGGGCCAACCTGCACCTGCTGTTTTGGCTGTCGCTGGTGCCGTTCGCCACCGGCTGGATGGGGGAAAGTCACTTTCACACGTGGCCGGTCGTGGTCTACGGGGGCATCCTGCTCATGGCGGCCGTGGCTTATTACGTGCTGGTCCACGTCCTGATCGTCCACCACCACGAGGAGTCGCTGATCGCCACCGCCATCGGCGGGGACTTGAAGGGGAAGGTGTCGATCGCCATGTATGTTGTGGGCATCGCCCTGGCCTTTTTGCATCCGTGGGCCGGGGCCGGCGTGTAGGCCGTCGTCGCCCTGATCTGGCTGATCCCAGACCGCCGCATTGGCAAGGTCGTCGATTCGCCGGATCACCCGGTCCGAGTCGCGGCCCCGGACGCGGAATCGAAGACGGACGACAAGGCGTGACGCCGGCTACTTCAACACCTCTTCGATGACCTCACCATGAACGTCAGTCAGGCGGCGGTCGCTGCCGTCGTGGCGGACGGTCAACTTCTCGTGGTCGATGCCCAAGAGGTGCAGCACGGTGGCGTGGAAGTCGTAGTTGGTGACGGCGTTCTTGCCGGCCTTCCACGACCACTCGTCGCTCTGGCCGTGGGCGACGCCGGCCTTGACGCCGGCCCCGGCCATCCAGCCGACGGACGTGCCGCCGTTATGGTCGCGGCCGTCGGCGCCCTGGGTGAACGGCATGCGGCCGAACTCGGTGTTCCACAGGACCAGCGTGTCGTCCAGCAGGCCGCGGGCTTTCAAATCGGTGAGCAGGGCGGCGATGGGCTGGTCGGTCGCTTTGCAGATCGGCGGCAGTTCTTTGGACATGCTGGTGTGGTTGTCCCAGTTGTTCGACGGCCCGCCGGCCCCGCTCCACACTTGCACGAAGCGGACGTTGCGCTCGATCAGCCGGCGGGCCAGCAGGCAGCGCTTGCCGAAGTCGTCCGTGGCCGGGGCGCCGACGCCGTAGAGCGTTTTCGTCGCCGCCGTCTCTTTGCTGAGGTCGAACGCCTCGGGGGCTTGCACCTGCATGCGGGCGGCGAGTTCGTACGACTTGATGCGGCCGTCGAGGCGCGTGTCGCCGGGGTTGCGGGCGGCGTGGTCGCGGTTCAACTCTTCCAACAACTTGAGGCCGTCGCGGGTCGCGTCCGGCGTCATCGCCTTGCCCGGCCCGGCGAGGAACGGCAACGGCTCCGGCTTGCCCAAGTCGATCACGGTCCCTTGGTGCGTGACCGGCAGAAACCCGCTGGAGAAGTTGCCCTTCCCGTTGTACGGCAACCCGCGCGGGTCCGGCAAAACCACGAACGTCGGCAAGTCGTCCGTCAGCCGGCCGAGGCCGTAACTGACCCACGACCCGAAGCACGGGAAGCCGGGGAGCAGGAACCCCGTGTTCATCAAATAACTGGCCGGCCCGTGGACGTTCGTGCGCGACTTGATCGACATCAGGAACGCCATGTCATCGACGTGCTTCGCCATGTTCGGCAACAGGTCGCTGACCCACCGCCCGCTCTTGCCGTGCTGCCGCAACGGCGCCGGCGGCTTCAAAATCATCCCCGGCACACTCGTCGCCGCCTCGACCCGCACCCCGCCGCCCGGGTCGAACTTCTGCCCGTGTCGCTTCTCCAACTCGGGCTTGTAGTCGAACAAGTCCATCTGCGACGCGCCGCCGTTCATGAATAATTGAATCACCCGCTTCGCCTTCGCCGGGTGGTGCGTCGCCGCCCGCCCTTCGGTGGCGTACAGCCACTGCGCGGCCACGAAGCCAAGGCCGCCGGCCTGGCGCAAAAAGTCACGGCGGGGAAGACTGGTCATCACGGAACCCTCCGGGGCAACTTCCACCATACCGGGTCCGACGGCGAAGATCAAACGGTTGCGCGGCCCTGTGGGGCGGACGGTGAATTGTGAAGGTCTGCCAGCCAGTCTGCCATTGCGCGCGACCGATTTGACGAATTCTTGGCAAAGTGGCTGGCTCGGGATAGCGGGCGGGTGACGGGGGAACTATTCGGTTGTGATGGCGCCGATGTCGGACATGGACTCGGACGTGTGCCATGCCCACGACTTTGCGTGGGCATGTGGGAACGTCCCGGAAAACAGGCTTGACGACGGGGGTGATCAGCATGCCCACGCAAAGCCGCTCATCGTTACACACAAGTTTACGGCTGCCGGGAAGGGGGCATTGTCGCGAAGGGATAATAGGGGACGGCCAACGTTGGAACGACGGCCGCGACCT
>JAYUGD010000122.1:0-2434 GCA_043767785.1 Zavarzinella sp.
GCCGGGGCCGGCTTCTTGGACAGGCCCAAGACCTTTTTGACCGGCTTCATGATGGTGTTCTTGGCGGCCGTGCCCACTTTTTCCACGGTGTTCGCGACCGACTTCGCCGTCTCGGCCGCCCCCACGACGGCCTCGGCGATCTTCCCCACGGTGCTCACGACCTTGGCCACGCTCTCCACGGTGTCGGCCACGCGGACGACCGCATTCTTCTTCGCCATGATTGGTCCTCGCTGGATGTGACAGGCCCGCCGCCGGCAGGCCGATGCGCGGAGTATACCACGCGCGCGGCCGTCGCGCGAGGGGCTTTGGCGGCTCAGGAGAAGTATTCGGGGGAATTGACAAGAAAGGAAGCGGCTCCAGTGTCGCCGTTCGCTCCGCGAACGAGCGCGCTCCCTGTGGGCGAGCAGCGTGCGCCGACGGAGAAGACGCCCGTTCGCAGAGCGAACGGCGACAATGGGACCGCGGGGAATCGCCTTACACCGTCAGCAGGGCGGCCGTCGTCTCGGCTTGGCCGACGGCGTTGATGAACAGCGCCCGGTACATGTGCCCGTTGTCCTTCGCCTTCAGCCCCGTCAGCGCCAGCGTCGCCGTGTACGTCGTCCCGGCCACCGTCGTCGCCGCCGTCGGCTTGACGACCCTGACGTTGGTGAACGTCAGGCCGCCGTCCGAGCTCACCTGCCACTGGACCGTCGGCGTCGGGGTGCCGGGCGGGACGAGGTCCGCCACGGCCGTGAACGTCGCCTTCCCGTTGGCCGCGGTGGTGGCTGCCGGGTTCCCGCCCACCGCCGCCGGCGCGACCGTCGTCACCCTCGCGATCGGGGTGGGGGCGGGCTTGACCACGCCCGCGGTGGTCATGGTCGCCCGGTAAAGCTTCACGGGGTCGCCCAGCGCCGGCGTGACCGTGAGCGTGGGTCCCGTCGCCCCGACGACGGTGTTGTATGTCTTGCCCTTGTCGACGCTCACCGCCCACTGGAAGGTGGCCGGCGTTACCTTGAGCTTGGACTGGGCGACCAGCGTCACCGGCGTCCCGGCCCGCACGGTCACGGCCTGCGCCTTCTTGAAGAGCGTCACGGTGTAGTTCACCGTCAGCTTGGCCGCGGGCGACGCGGCGACGCCGGCGGCGTTCTTGAACACGGCCCGGAACAGGTCGCCGTCCTTGGAGGCGTCGGCCTTCGGCAGCGTGTACGCCGTCATGGTCGCCTTCGGGATGTTGCTGTACGTCGCCCCGTTGTCGGAACTGTACTGCCACTGCACCGTCGTCGCGGTGCTGCCGGTGGCCTCCGCCGAGAACGTGACCGCGTGGCCGACCGTCGCGGTGACGGCCGCCGGCGGGGCGGCCAGCACCACCAAGCCGGCCTTCGCCGTCACGGTCGCCGGGTCGGAGGTCGCGGTGCCGGCGATGTTGGTGAAGACGGCCCGGAACTGGTCGCCGACGCGGGCGGTCGTCGCCAGCGTGGTCGCCGTGGCGCCGGGGATGTTGGCGAAGGTCGCGCCGCCGTTTGTGCTGACTTGCCACTGCACCGTCGGGGCCGGGCTGCCGCTGGCCGCCGCCCTGAACGTGACGGTGGCCACGGCCCCGGCGAAAGCGAACTGCGCCGGGGTGCCCGGCTGCGTCGTCACGGCCGGGACGGTGACGACGGTCACGTTGACCGTCGCCGCGGCGGTCAGGAAGCCGTCGCTGACGGTCACGGAGAACGAATCGGCGGTGAACTCGTTCCCGTCATTCACATAGGAGATGAAGCCGGCGGTGACGTCGGCTTGGGTGAACGTCGTCACCACGCCCGCGCCCTTCTTGAGCAAGCCGTGGGCCGGGGGGGTCGTCACCGTATAGGTGAGTTCGGCCGGCATGTTGTCCGGGTCGGTCGCCTCCAACTTGGCCTGGCCGAGCACCACCGACGCGCCTTGGATGACCACCACGCCCGTGTTGACCGCGATCACCGGGGCGTCGTTGACGGCCGTCACGGTGAGGCTAATCGTGGCCGTCGAACTCAGCGCCCCGTCGCTGGCCGTGAACGTGAAGTTGTCCGGGCCGTTGTAGTTCAGGGTCGGCATGTAGGTGTACGCCCCGTTGGCGGCCACCGTCACCGTCCCGTGCGCCGGGTTGGTGGCCTTGGCGTAGGTCAGCGAGCCGCTGTCCACGTCCGTCGCCGTCACCGTGCCGGTCGCATCCGTGTCTTCATTCGTCGTTTTGGAGGCGCCGGTCGCCACCGGGGCGTCGTTGACGGCCGTCACGGTGAGGCTGATCGTGGCCGTCGAACTCAGCGCCCCGTCGCTGGCCGTGAACGTGAAGCTGTCCGTGCCGTTGAAGTTCAGGTTCGGCGTGTAGGTGTACGCCCCGTTGGCGGCCACCGTCACCGTCCCGTTGGCGGGGTCGGACGCCTTCGCGTAGGTCAGCGAGCCGCTGTCCACGTCCGTCGCCGTCACCGTGCCGGTC
>JAYUGD010000123.1:0-6896 GCA_043767785.1 Zavarzinella sp.
AAGTCCAAGCAACTCACGCTGTTGGAGTCCCTCGGCCTCGCCTACCCGAAGGCCCGCGTCATCAACCACGCGAGTCAGGCGGCGAAGGCGGCCGAGGGATTGCGGTTCCCCATCGTGGTGAAGGCCAACGTCGGCGGCAGCGGGGCGGGCATCGTCCGCTTCGACACGCTGGAAGACTTGGAGCGGGCGGCGGCCGAGAACCGCTTGGACTTCGGCGTCGATCACACGGCCCTGGTGCAGGAGTTCATCCCGGCCCGCGGCGGGCACATCACCCGCGTGGAGACGCTGGGCGCCAAGTTTCTGTACGCGATCAAGGTTTACACCCCGGGGGACACGTTCAACCTCTGCCCGGCCGACATCTGCCAGCGCAGCGACGGCGTCGAACTGGAACGGTCCGCGTGCCCGGTGGACGCCCCGAAGACCGGCCTCAAGGTGGAAGGCTACACGCCGCCGGCCGAAGTGATCAATGCGTGCGAGGCGATCATGCACGCGGCCGGCATCGACGTGGGCGGCATCGAGTACATGACCGACGACCGCGACGGCCGGCTTATGTATTATGACGTAAACGCCTTGTCGAACTTCGTGGCCGACGCCGTCAACGTGATCGGGTTCGACCCGGTGCGGAACCTCGTGGACTTCTTGGAACAAAAGGCCGGCCGGGCGTGACAGCCACGCCGGCCCACGCACGCCGGGCCGAGCCTGCGCTCGATGGACGGTTGGGACGCCATTATTTGAAGAGATAACAAAGGCATTTCTCGCAAAGTTCGCAAAGGGGCAAAGCTCGCAAAGAAGATTTTTTGAATGAATTGACGCGGGCGGGCGCCTGACTGTGGTCGTAGTCTCTTTGCGAGCTTTGCCTCTTTGCGAACTTTGCGAGAAATGCCTTGAGTTGATTTTTTTCTGGAGACGCGCCGATGCGGTACGGGTACTGGCTGCCGGTGTTCGGCGGGTGGCTGCGCAACGTCGATGACGAGCGCATGGCCGCGACGTGGGACTATTCCAAAAAACTGGCCCGCCGCAGCGAGCAGATCGGGTACGACCTGTCGCTCGTCGCCGAGTTGAACCTGAACGACATCAAGGGGGAAGATGCCCCGTCCCTCGATGCGTGGAGTACGGCCGCCGCCCTGACGGCCGTGACGGAGCGGCTGGAATACATGGTGGCCGTCCGGCCGACGTTTCACCACCCGGCCCTGTTGGCGAAGCAAGCCGCGAACATCGACCACATTGGCGGCGGCGGCCGGCTGTCGCTCAACGTCGTCTCGAGTTGGTGGAAGGACGAGGCCGAGAAGTACGGCGTCCACTTCGAGCAGCACGACGACCGCTACGCCCGCACGGCCGAATGGCTGACCGTTCTGGACACGCTTTGGAAACAGGACGGCTTCACTTTCGAGGGGAAGTTCTACAAGGTGCGGGATTCGGTCCTCCAGCCGAAGCCGTTGAGCCGGCCGCGGCCGACGATCTACGCCGGCGGCGAGTCCGAGGCGGCCAAGAACCTGATCGCCCAGCGCTGCGACGCCTATGTGATGCACGGCGACCCGCCGGCCCGCATCCGCGAGAAGATCGCCGACATGGCCGCCCGCCGTGAACGCTTCGGCCTGCCGCCGATGACCTACGGTGTCGCCGCGTACAGCATTGTTCGCAACACCGAGGCCGAGGCGAACGAAGAACTCGCCCACATCACGGACGTGAACCAGTCCAAAGCCGGCTACAGCAACTACCAGCAATGGCTGTCCGGCACGCAACTCGAACAGCGCGTGTCGCTGGAAGACTACTCCGTCAGCAACCGCGGCCTGCGGGCTGGCCTGATCGGCACGCCGCAACACGTGATCGACCAAGTTGCCGCCTTCGAGGCCGCCGGCGTCAACCTGTTGCTCTTGCAATGCAGCCCGCAACTGGAAGAAATGGAGCGCTTCGCGGAGGCGGTGATTCAACCGCTGACGACGACGCCGTGCCCGTGACTCCGCGTGATGGGACGACCCGTCCGGTCAGCGCTTCCCGTCGGCCTGTCGGCCCAGCCGCGCCAGCGCCGCCGTCGCCTCTTGCGTCAACCGGGTCTCCGGGGCGGCGGCCAGTTTCGTCAGCAGGGCGGCGGCCGCCATCCGGGTCGTGTCGCCGGTCGCCGCGGCGACGTGTTCGAGGACTTCGATCACCCGGACTTTCTGCAACCCCGGCCCGGTGAAGCCGTCACGTTGGGCGGCAAGCAAGCCGTCGATTCGGCGGCGCGCTTCCGCCGACACGTCGCCCCGCAGCGCCTGCCTCAAATACGGCTCGGCGTCGTCCGCGATTAGACCGAGGTCGCGGGCCGCCCGTTCGCGCCCCGCATACGCGTCGCTGTTTAACTCCCGAATCAGGCGGTGCACCGCCGCCCCGTCGGCCCGCGCGAAGAGGGCCGGCTGGCCCGCGAGGAAGGCCACCGTCTCCTTCGGGGCGTCGATGAGCGCCCGCTGGGAAGCGTACGCCTGTTCGGCGTCGGCGCCGGCCAAGTCGTTGAGGCACGCCTTCGCGTCGGCCCCGGCCGGCCGCCGGCGGGCGGCCGAACTCATGGCGAGGGGCTTGGCGGCGTCCCAGACGAGGGCGGTGGTGTCCGCGCCGCCGGTCACGATGAAGCGGCCGTCCCCGGAGACGGCCACGCTCTTCACGGGGCCGATGTGGCCGCGAAACCGCCCGCGCGGCCGCCCCGTTTCCGCTTCCCAAAGGGTGACAATCTGTTCTTCCGCCTCCGGCCCGGCGTCGGCGACGGTGACGACCGTCTTGCCGTCCGGCGACACCGCGGCCGCGTTGATCGCCCCGGCCGTGCCGCCCACGGCGTCGAACCGCCGGAGTTCCCTCCCCGCGACCGGGTCAATCACGACGATTTCCTCGGCGGGCGGCTCGGTCCGAAAATCGAAGTCCCGCTTCTTCGACACGGCGGCCACGAGTCGGCGGCCGTCGGCGGTGAACGCGGCGCTGTAGTTCTGGGTGAACACGCTGCCGACTTGGAGTCGCTCCTTGCGATCCGCGCCGGTCAGCAAGCGCCCGGACATGTTAACGACGGCGTCGCCGCGGGGCGAAACGCTTCTGGGGCTGTTCTCGAAGTATGCGGCGGTCGTGTCTTCGCGGGTGAGTTTGCCGGTGATCAGGTCATACGTCCGCCCGGCCTTGGCTTTCAAATCGACGGCGAAGGCCGTGCGGCCGTCGGGGGTCACGGCCGTCCAATACGCCTCCGCATTCGGCAGATCCACCCGGGTCACCGCGCGCCCAGTGTCCGCCGCCCAAACCCGCAAGGCGCTGTCGCCGCGGTACGGCCCCAGCCCGATCACGCGGCCGCCGTCGCCGGAGAACGACACGTGCGGCGCTCGCCCCCAGCCCCCGTCGAGCCGCATCACATGCTTGCCGGTCCTGTAATCCCAAACGTGAACGGCGCCGTCTTGGCCGGCGGTGGCGACCGTGGCCCCGGCCGGCGAAATCGCCAGCGAGGCGATGGGCGCGCCGTGGCCGGCGTTCGGGTACAGTTCCCGGCCCTTGACGGCGTCCCAAACGCGGATGCGGTTGTCCCCGCCCCAGAGGTCGCCGCTCGCGCTGGCCAAGCGGGCGCCGTCCGGGGAGAACGCCAACAGCGACGCCCGGCCGTACCCGTCGTAGGTCAGCGAGTGGCGGATCTTACCGGCGGCGACATCCCACAGCTCGATGCGGCCCACGTCGCGGACGACCGCCAGGCGTTTCCCGTCGGGGGAGAAACACGCTTTCAGGGCGTACCCCCAGCCCCACATGTCCGGGGCTTTCGTGTCAGCGCCGTCGCGGTTCAAGCGCCGGATTTCCTTGGCGCCGTCCGCGTCGAACAGGCGGACGGACCCGTCGTCATACCCCCAGACGGCCAGCGGCCCGCCGCCGGGCGCGAAGACCGCGTGCAGAGGCCGCCGGGCGTCGGATTCGTGTCGAAGGCCGCCCACTTCCTTGCCTTGGGCCAAGTCCCACAGGCGCAGCCCGTCGCCGACGCCGCACGCGAGCCGCTTGCCGTCGGCGGAGAACGCGACGCGGCCGACGGCGTCGAGGAACGTCACCTTGTACGCCAGCTTTCGGGCGGCGACGTCCCAGACGAAGGCCGACTTGCCGCCGGGCGCCGTCGCCAACAGTTTGCCGTCCGGCGAGAACACCAAATAATTGAGCCGGCCCTCCTGCTTCGGGAGCGCCCCTGTTTCCCGGCCCGTACTCGGGTCGCACAGCCGGACGCTCAGGTCGCCCAAAGCGACGGCCACCGTCCGGCCGTCCGGCGAGACCGCCAGTTGATGACAGAAGTGGTCGTCCGTAAAGAACCGCCGGTCTACCCGGCCCTCAGCCACATTCCACACGCGGACGCCGCGATAGTAGTCGGAGGCGATGATCGACTGGCCGTCGCCGGAAAAGACGAGGCCGGACATGATGTGCCCGTGCCGCAACCGGGCGGACCCCAACCGGGCGACCGCCCCGTCGGGCAACGGGTCGCCGTACATATCCCGGAGGGGTTGCTCACCTGGCGGGTCTTGAGCCAGCCCCCGGTTCGCCGCCGGCCCCAGCCCCGCCCCCGCCGCCCAGAACAGAAAGAGGGCCGCCTGTGTCAGTTTTCCCGGACGCATGGTTCTGGCGGCTCCTCACGCCGGCGGCGGCATCATCAATTGATGGCTTGTCCTCTTTACGGGCCGGGTGGGCGGAAGGTTCGATCGCGGGATATAACGGGCGCCCGCCGGACAAGGCCCCCGATTTTCAACGCGGGGCTGACGGCCCACGGGTCGTGAATACCGCTCACCCCGGCAACGACCCGGCGCTTGTCTCTTCGGCGGCCAATAACCCCTCCAAGTCTTGCGGGCTGACCGGCTTGGTGAAGTGGCGGTCGAAGCCGGCCTCGGCGGCCTTCCGCTGGTCTTCCTCCGTGCCCCAGCCGGTCAGGGCGACGATCCGCAATTCCTTGCCCCACGGCTCGCCGCGGATTTGCCGGCACGCCTCGTACCCGTTCAGTTTCGGCATGCCGATGTCCATCATCACGATGTCCGGCCGGAACACGCCGGCCAGCCGGACGCCTTCCCGCCCGTCGTTGGCCGTCGTCGCCTCGCACCCAAGCAGGCGAAGCAGCATTTCCAAACTGGCGGCGGCGTCCACGTTGTCGTCCACTACCAACACCCGGCGGCGGTGCCGGTGAAGCGGGGCGTCGGCGGCCTCGGCCGGCATGTCCGCGTCGGCGGCCATCGGCAGGCGCACGGTGAACTCGCTGCCGCGGCCTTCGCCCTCGCTGGCGGCCGAGACCGTGCCGCCGTGAATCTCGGCCAGCCCGCGCGCCAGCGCGAGGCCGATGCCCAAGCCCCCCTGCGTCTTTTCGAGGGACTGGTCGGCCTGAGAAAACAGGTCAAAGATGCGCCGCAGGGACTTCTCGGAGAGGCCGACGCCCGTGTCCCGCACGCGGACGATGGCCGCGGCCCCGTCCCGCTCGGCCGTCACCTTCACGTGGCCGTGCCGGCTCGTGAATTTGGCGGCGTTGGTCAGCAAGTTGGAAAAGATCTGGGCCACGCGCACGGCATCGACCGCCAGCCACACGGGATCGGGCGGCAGGATCAACTGAAGGTGAACGCCGGCCGCCTCCAAGTTGGGCCGGGCCGTCTCGGCCGCCGCGTGGACCATGTCTTGCAGGCGGGCGCGCCCCGGCCGGAGTTGGAGTTTCCCCCGGCTGATGCGGGACACGTCCAGCAGGTCATCCACGAGTCGGACCATGTGGGCCAGTTGCCGCTCCATCATCTCGCGGGCCTGGACGGCCGCGTGCTGCGTCCCGCCGGTTAGCCGCAGCACTTCCAGGGCGTTGCGCATCGGGGCCAGCGGGTTGCGCAACTCGTGGGCCAATGTGCCGAGGAACACGTCCTTGCGGCGGTCGGCCTCGCGCAACTCGGCTTCGGCCCGCCGGCGTTCACTGATGTCCATTAGCACGCCCGTCAGGCGCAGCGGCGTGCGCGGCGTCGTCGTCTCGTCGAACACCGCTTGCCCGCGCACGGCCACCCAATGGGCCGTCCCGTCCCGGTGGATGAGCCGGCATTCCTGGGCAAAGGCCCCATCGCCGTCGGGCGCCAACGCGGCGTTCATCGCCCGGTCCACGCGGGGCCAGTCGTCCGGGTGGACGCGCAGAATACTGTCGTCCAGCGACAACTCGGCCGCGGGGTCGAAGCCCATGATCTCCCGGCAGCGGGCGTCGGCCGTCACCGCGGCCGTCACCGGGTCCAACTGCCACGTGCCGACTTTGGCCAAGGCCAAGGCCAACGCGGCCTGCGTCTCCGCGTCGGCCGGCGCCGTTGGTTGAAGTGGGGGGGCGCCCGTCTCCGTGCAGATGACGACGACGCCGGCCACGAACCCGGCGTCGTCCGGGGCCGGGCTGTACGAGAAGGTGAACGCCGCGGTCGCCGTGAGCCGGAGGTGTTCGGTCGCCGTCGCCCGGCCGTGGTCCAGCGCGGCGTTGGCTTGGGGGCCGATGCGTTCCCACAGGTCGGCCCACACGTCCTCGGCGGGGCGGCCGAGGGCGGTGGCGTGGCGGTGGCCCAGCAAGGGAATCGCGGCGTCGTTGTAAAAGGTGATGAGTCCGCGGCCCCACCACACGGACATCGGCAGCCGGGCGCAGAGCATGATGCGCACGGCGGTCCGCAAACTTGTCGGCCAGTCCGCCATGCGGCCGACGGGGGTGGCCGACCAATCGAATTGGCTGATGCGGCGGCCCATTTCCCCGCCGCCGGCGATTTGCGGACTTGGCGCTTTGTTCGTCATGGGGACAGTCTTCTGGGCGGCCGACGCCGGGTGATTAACTATTAGACGGGACGCCCTTCCCTTTCCAATTTACCGTGTCTCGGCCGGCGGGGCAAACGGAGTCTGCGCCGGCCGTGACGCGGCGGGTCTCACTTCTTCGGCGT
>JAYUGD010000124.1:0-2430 GCA_043767785.1 Zavarzinella sp.
CCGGCGGTGAACGTCCCCGCCGAGTACGGGGACGCCGCGACCACGAAACTGACGTTCACTGTCACGGGCGACGCGACCCACGACATCGACTTGCCGTAAGCGCTTTTCGGCGGCCGCGGAAAATCCCGCCGCCCATTTCGCCCGGCGTCATGTACAATTCCCGGGGTCACTCGCCCGCGGCCCGCCAACAGACCCCAGACGCCGCCATGAAGAAATACAACGTCTGCCCCGAGTGCGAGGCGGAATTCAACTACAAACCCGGACTCGTCGGGCAGACCATCCGCTGCCAGACGTGTTCCCACTTGTTCGTGGTCAACGGCCCGCCCGAAACGGCCGACAAGCCGAAGGCCGCCGCCGGGCCGCCGCCGGCCCCGCCGCCGTTGCCGCCGAAGAAGGCGCGCGGCGACGACCGCCCGCGGCCGTCCCGCGTTGTGCCCGGCCGCCGCGCCCGAGATGACGACGACGCGGATGACCGCCCGCGCGGCAAGGCGGCCCGGTACCGCGACGCGGACGACGAGGCCGGCGGCGGCCGCGGCGGCCCGCCCCGCAAAAAGTCGGGCGGCCTGATGATCGGCCTGATGGCCTTCCTCGGCGTCCTGTTCGTCGCGGTCTTGGGCGGCGGCATCGTCTACCTCGTGTGGCCGAACAAGTCGCCCACCGCGCCGACCGCCACGAACCCGGGCTACGCTTCCAACTCGAACACGACGAGTTCCGCACCTCGCGCCCAGCCGCCGCGGGACGACGCGCCGCGGAACTTGGACGACATCCTGAACCAGGGGAAGAAGAACCTCCCCGCCGACCCGGCCCCGCCGCCGCGCAAGCCGAACGGCCGGCCGAAGCCGAACGACGGGCCGCCGCCCGACCCGTTCAACCCACGCAACGACCCGGCCCCGCTGCCGCCGGGGGGCGACATCGCCGTCAAGCCGCTGTTCCCGGCCCCGGCCGGCGCCGGCCCGTCGCGCGTCGCGTTCGCCGGGGACACGCTCGAAGTGGCGTCCCCGCACCCGATCAGCAAGGTCGTCCCCGCCGGCAGCGGCAAGTACCTGATCCTGCACCACGACACGCACCAGAAGGTGAGCATTCTGGACGTGGCCGCCGCCAAGGTCGTCAAGACGCTGCCGCTCGGGCAGGCCGGGGCGATGATCGCCGGCGGGCACGACTTCTTCGTGGCCTACCTGCCGAAGACCAACGAGTTCCAGCGGTTCAGCCTCAAGACCTTGGAACCGGACCAGAAGGCCGCCAACCCGCACGCCGGCGAGATCGGGGCCGTCGGCATGGGGGCGGCGTCCAACGGGCCGGTGGTGGCCTGCCTCACGGACAAGTCGGCGCGCTTCCCCGACCGGAACCCCGTGCGGTTCTTCGACCCCAACGCCATGAAGGCGGCCGAGTACCCGGTCACCGGCGGCCTGACGACGCCCGTCGGCGTGTTCGGCCGGCCCATCGTCCTGACCGTGTCGGCCAACGGCGGCGTGTTCGCGGCGTGGACGGACGGCTTCCCGTTCGGCGTCTACTCCCACGTGTTCACCGCCGGCGGCCGCGTGGAGCGCTACCACGACAACGGCGGCCCGCGCACGATATTCCCCTCCGCGGACGGCCAGTTCCTGTACACCGAGGGCCGCATTTTCGGCCCGGACGCCAAGCCGCTGACGGAGCCGCTCCGGGGCTTCGACCGGAAGGTCCACTACCTCCCGGCCGTCACCGGCCCGGAGTACCTGATGATCGAGGAAAAAGGCGGAGCCTTCGAGCCGCACACCCTTTCGTTCGAAATGCGGTCCGCGACATCCAAGGAAGCGGTCGCCATCCCCCAAGTAGACGGCGCCGACGGCGTGCTGGAGGCCCCTTTGGGCCAGTCGCCGCGGCCGGACAAATACTTCTTCCTGATCCCCGCCGCGAAGGTTCTGGCTGTCCACCCGCCGAAGAACCCGAACTCGATCATCTTGTGCAAGATTAAGTGAGCGGGTCCGGCCGGCCCTGTTCGGCCGCCTCGCCAAAGGCCGTGGCATGATCTTCCCCCTCGTCCAAGACTTCGCCGACGCCCTCGCCGCGATGCCCCTCGGGCACCCGCGTCTTCGCATCCTCAAACTGCTCGACGAGGCCGTCCGCCGCGACGTGCATTTCATCGATCGGCATCCAACGACGTTGTTTCAGTGCATGTGGAACACGTGCTGGTGGTATGACTGCCCGGAGGCGGCGGGGCATTACGATCTGTCCGAGCGGACGGGCACGGGGCCGCTGCCGTGGGACGTGGCCGGGCGGCCGTTATCGGCGCTGCTCGAACATTGGCGCGGGAACAAAGAGCGTGCCGAGCCGGGCTTCCCGTGGTTGCGGTCGTTGCGCCCGCCGGCGCTGCACCTGGGAACGGCTCAGAAACTGGTCCTCCAGGGGCACACGCACGGGGTGGAAAGCGTGTGCTTCTCCCCCGATGGTCAA
>JAYUGD010000125.1:0-6881 GCA_043767785.1 Zavarzinella sp.
CCAAGAGACTTCGGGTTGAATCTCTCTGATTCCCTTTCTGTGCGCCGCCGTCTTAAAATGAATCGGCGGGCCGGCCGGAGCGTCGAACACCGCGGAGAACCAAACCATGCGAAACCTGATTGCCGTTTCCCTGTCCCTCGCCCTCGCGGCCGCCGTTTTGGCGGGCGATTGGCCCCTGCACCGCGGCAACCCGACGCAGACGGGCGTTTCCGCGGAGAAACTGCCCGAGAAGTTGGCCGTCCTCTGGGAGTTCAAGACCAAGGATGTGATGGAGTCCACGCCGGTCGTCGCGGGGGGCGTCGTCTTCGTCGGCGGGTATGACTCCAACTTTTACGCCATCGACCTGACGACCGGGGCCGAGAAGTGGAAGACGAAACTCGGGCCGGTGAAGGCCCCGGCCGCCGTCGCCAAGGGGAAGGTGTACGTCGGGGACGCGGACGGCAAGTTCTACCGCTTGGACGCCGCGACGGGCAAGATCGACTGGACATTCGAAGCCGACGGGGAGATCACGGCTGCCCCGAACTTCGCTGGGGACACCGTGCTGATCCCGTCGCACGACGCGAGCCTGTACTGCTTGGACACGGCGACCGGCAAGAAGGTGTGGGACTTCAAGACCGAGGGGCCGATCTACGGCGGCGTGGCCGTGGCCGACGGCAAGACCTACGTCGCCGGGTGCGACAGCCAACTGCACGCCGTGGACGTGAAGACCGGCAAGGCCACCGGCAGCATCGACCTCAAGGGGCAGTCCGGCTCCGCGGCCGCCGTGGACGGGGACATTCTGTACTTGGGCACGATGTCGAACCAGGTGTTGGCCATCGACTTGAAGTCATTGAAAATCATCTGGGAGTTCGAGGCTCCCAAGCGCCGGCAAGGGTTTTACGGGTCGGCCGCCCTCACCGACACGACTGTCTTGCTCGGCAGCCGGGACAGCAAAATGTGGGCCATTGACCGCAAGACGGGAAAAGCGACGTGGGACTTCCTGACGGACAACCGCGTGGACTCCTCGGCCGTCGTGGTCGGCGGCGTCGCCTACTTCGGGTCGTTCGACAAGACACTATACGCCGTGGACGTGGCGACCGGGAAGAAGCGGGACGACTGGGTGCTGGACGGGGCGATCATCGGCTCCCCCGCCGTCGCCGACGGCCGCCTGGTGATCGCCACGGAAAAGGGAACGGTGTACTGCTTCGGCGCGAAGAAGTGACCGGCGACCGGGTTTCCACCCCGGAGGGGTGGCAGCCATTAGCCGGTGGTTGAGCGCAGCGACACCGCCGGACCGCCGACGGTGTCCCGATATGGTTTTCGACCCCGGCGGGGTCGCAGATTGCTGCGACCCCGCCGGGGTCGAATTCATTTGGCGCTTCGCATTCCCCGGGGGCGCCAAGCGCGACCCGGGGCTAATCGCTGCCACCCCTCCGGGGTGAAAACGGGCAGAAGGCGGGCGCATGGCCATGACGGTTCAATCCGCCGTCAGTCCTCGTTCACCTCGCCGCCGGCGCGCGTACACATGATGACCAGCGCCCGCAGTTTGACGGACTGGCGCAGGAACCGGACGGAGCCGTCCCCCATCACGATGTTTGACCCGCCGGTGTGGAAGCTGTAAATCTCGCCGCTGTTCGTGTTGTTTAATGGGGCGATGGCCGTCGCCGTGTTGGTGGCGGTGCCGCCCGGTTCGCTGCCTTCCACGTTGATGTCGTTCGTGTTGTTCGCCCACGCCCCGGTGGTCCCGGCGCTGGTGACCGTCTGCTTGCCGGCCACCCACGTGTGCGGGCGGCCGGAGCACTCGACGAGCATGATCGTGTTCGACAGGCCGTCCGTGATTTCGGAGAACTGGGTCAATAGGTTCGCCGCCAGACACGCCCGGTAGCCGGGGTTGCCGGGGTTGGACAGCCCCGTTCCCTTACCGGCGATGTAGGCGTCGTCCCCGGCCCGGCTGACATTGAAATAGTCGGACGTGGTCGGGCCGGTCGCGGCCGTCCACCCATTCGGGGCGTTGCACTGGTGATCGACCGGGGACGAGGGACACTCGAACATTTTGATGCGGTAGGAGACGGCCGTCTGGTTCGCCGGGTCGTTCCAGTGCTTCCGCGGGTCGTACCCCCGCGCGACATTGTCCTGCTCGTAGTACGGGAGCAAGACCGTCAGGAAACTGCCGCGGGCGAAGTCGGCCGAACTGGCCCCGGCCGTCCCGACGAGTTGGTATTCCGAGAGGCCGGCCCACTGAGAAGAGCCGGGGCTGTTGATCGAGGACGGGGGCAGCGCCCCGCGGACCCCTTCGTAGTTATGGGCGGCCAGGCCGATCTGCCGCAAGTTGTTGGAACACTTCATGCGGTTGGCCGCCTCCCGGATCTTTTGAACCGCGGGCAGCAGCAGGCCGATCAGGATGGCGATGATGGCGATCACCACCAGCAACTCGATCAGCGTGAACGCGCGCCGACTCTGCTTTTTCACGGAGTGACTCCTAAGAGAACTAACCAATGGTGACGGCCGGGGAGAGACTCGACGTTAAAAGAACGAAGGCAGAAACCCCAAAGGGTTAATGAATTGTTAGCAGACCGGCGGAAGCGGGGGAAGTGCGTTTGTCCGATCTACATCAGACTTTCGCATTCGGCGGCCCGGACAAAGGCGGTGTTTACTTGTCGAACAGCATTGCCTCGAAGCCCTTAAAGAGTTTCAGGTGGTCGTCCACGGAGAGGGCCTCGGCCCGGATGGAGCCGTCGAAGCCCAGTTCGGCCAGCTTCGCGTCGATCTCCTTCTTGTCCTTGCGGCCGCTCGGCCACCCGGCGAGGCCGGCGCGCAGGTTCTTGCGGCGGTGGGTGTAGAGGTCGCGCAGGAAGGCCCGCCAGCGCTTGAGGGCGGGCAGCTTGGCGAGCTTCTCCGGGTCCGGCTTAATCAGCACGATGGCCGAGTCCACGGCCGGCTGCGGCCAGAAGTTCGTCGGGGCGATGGTCCGCACGATCTCGGCGCTGCCGACCGACTGCACCAGGACAGCCAGCGAGTTGTAGTCCTTCGTGCCCGGCTGGGCGGTCATCCGCTCCGCGACTTCGTACTGCACCATCGCGACGAACCGCTCGATGGGCAGCCCGCTGATGATGAGGTTGGCGATCAGCGGCGTGGCGATGGCGTAGGGCAGGTTCGCCACCAACTTCAGCCGGGTAAGTTTCAACTCGTCCCGCAGGGCCAGCCAGCCGTCCAGCATGTCCGGGTTGAGTTCGTTCTTGCCGGCCAGGCAGTCGCCGTGGAATTGCCGGACGGTCGGCCGGTGCAGCAGGATGCCCTTGGCCAACTGGAAGAAGTCCGGGTCGAGTTCGACAGTGAATACCCCGCCGGCGTCGTGGGCCAACCGGGCAGTCAGGCCGCCGGTGCCGGTGCCGACTTCGAGCACGCAGTCGTCCTTCGTCAACTCGCCGGTGCGGGCGACGAGATCGACCAAGTTCAAGTCGATCAGGAAGTTCTGCCCCATCTTGTTCTTGGGGATCAGCCGGCGGGACTGGAGCAGCCCCTTGATGTACGAAAGCGTCTGGCGTTGCGACGGAAGTTGTTGGTCCATCGGGGTAGTTTACGGATTGAGCAGTTTCGCGACGTGTTTCGCCAGCATGTCCGCCTCCAAATTCACCAAGTCGCCGGCCACTTTCAGGCCCAGCGTGGTGACGGCCTGCGTGTGCGGGATCAGCATCACGCTGAACCGCTCGGCCTCGACGTTCACCAATGTCAGACTCACGCCGTCCACCGCAATGCTCCCTCTTGGGACCATCAACCGAGTCAGTTCCGGCGGGCAGCGGAACCACACGTCTTCCCAATCGCCGTTACGGTCCCGCTTCTCGATGGTCCCGACGGCATCCACGTGCCCCTGAACAAAGTGCCCGCCGAGCCGGTCGCCCACGCGCAGCGAGCGTTCGAGGTTGACGCGGTCGCCGGACTTGAGTTGGCCGAGGTTGGTTTTGAGGAGCGTTTCCGGGCCGACGTCAAAATCAAACGTGTCGGAAGCAAACGCGACGGCCGTGAGGCACGCCCCGTTGACGGCGATGCTCTCGCCGAGCGAGATTGGGCCGGCAAGCGCGTGGCAGACAGTCAGGCGCTTGCCGCCGTGCGTGTCGGCGATGCGTGCGACGGTGGCGAGGGTTTCGACGAGGCCGGTGAACATGGACTTGAACCAACGAACTGCGACGTGAACCCGCTTGCTCCCCTCTCCGCCGCGGAGAGGGGGGGTGAGGTTGTCTTGGGCGTGAGGCTTTTACCTCACCCCCTAGCCCCCTCTCCGCAGCGGAGAGGGGGAACCAAACCAAAACCCGATTACGCCCCTTGTTCTCACACCCCGACGCACTTCACTTGGGTGTAGACGGCCATCGGGTCAAGCGCCTCCGAAAGTGATTTCCCGAACACTTTGGGCCAACATTTGATATAGAAACGACCGGGATCGGGCCAAGGGGTTAAGTCGCCCGGAGGGAACATGGACCCGGACCAAAAGCGGTTCTTCCGCAACTTGCTGCACCAAATCCTGCAAATGGCCATCGGGGCCACCATTTGGCGGCTGCCCACGATCGTCCTGCTGCTCATCATCGCCGGGGCGATCTTCGTGATCTGGCAGTACAAGCTGTTTTGAAGATATTCAGAAAGCCCATGGACGGCCGTCCATGGGCTTTCCTGGGACTTACTTTTTGGGAGGAGCCACCGGCGCCAGCCGGTCCAAATCCGCCTTGCCCATTCCCAGCGGCTTCATCCATTCGCCGTAGGCGGGGTTCGGCAGGATGACCCACTTGCCGCCGAAGTCGGCGGCGTGCTTGTCCACGGCGGCTTTGCGGCCGGCGATGGCCTTTTCCAACTCCTCGGGGGTTTTCTTGCCGAGGTCGCCGGTTTTGAACTCTTCGTCCAAGTCGCGCAGGTTGTCGCCGATGTAGAGCAACACGGTGTACAGTTTCGCGGTGTCGGCCCGACGTTCGGTCTTGTCCGATGACGTTTCGCTCGTGTTCAATTTCAGTTGCGTCTCGTTGGCGATGCCGATGCCGAGCCGGGCCAACATGTCTTGGCAGACGGTCTTGTACTTGTCCGACCGATTGCTGATGTACACGACCGTGACGCCGAGTTTCTTCGCCTCGTCGATGAACGCCTTGGCCCCCGGCACGAAGCCGACTTGGCTCTTCGGGTCCGATTCCCACAGGGTGAACAGGCGTTGGTCAAACGCCAAATTGCCGCGAATCTGCGCCGCCTGAAAGCCGGCGTTGTCGATGACCGTTTCGTCCAAGTCCATCACGACGGCCGGCGTCCCCTTGGGCTTCTTGTCCATTTCTTCCTTGAGCCGCCGGCACGCCAAGTTGTACGTTTGGAGGCAACAGGCCCGGTACTCGGCGGATGTCTGGATGTACAGATTGGCATCCAGTGCCCGGTTCGGCGGGTCGTCCTGCTTGTACGCGGGCGGCGCAACCGGGCTTTGGGCCGACACCCAACTCCCCGCCGCGAACGCCATTCCGAGGCCGCCCAGCGCGGCGACGGCGACAATGAGCCGGGGCCGTGTTAATTCAATAAACATGGTTCCTCTCCGCGTTTCGGGGGTTATGGAGAGGATACAAGAACGGTTATGGACGGCCGGCCACGAACTTGGGCCGCCGAGTTGCCCGACATTGTGGACGATCTGCACCCATGAACCGATAATATCGAAATGAACTGGTCACCGAGCCGTTCGCGATGCTCCGGGTTTGGTCAAGCGACCGCCCTTCAACGAGGCCGTACCGTGAGCTGACCACCCAACACCACTTCGCCGAGGGGTGCTGCGACGGGACGCACGGGCGTACTCGCCAGGCTCGATGAGGTGGCTTACTACCGTTCAACGGCGCCCGTTCATTGTTAAGGAGACTTTGAACGTGACTGCCGTTGCCAACAAGCCCGCCACTTTTAGCGACTACCACGTCGCCGACATCGCGCTCGCCCCCTGGGGCCGCCGCGAGATCGCCATCGCCGAGACCGAGATGCCCGGCCTCATGGCCATCCGCGAGGAGTACGCCGCGCGCCAGCCCCTGAAAGGCGCCCGCGTCACCGGCTCGCTCCACATGACCATCCAGACGGCCGTGCTGATCGAGACGCTCAAGGACCTCGGGGCCGAGGTCCGCTGGGCCTCGTGCAACATCTTCTCGACCCAGGACCACGCCGCCGCCGCCATCGCGGCCGCCGGCGTCCCCGTGTTCGCCTACAAGGGCGAGACCTTGACGGAATACTGGGAGTACACCCACCAGATCTTCGAGTGGGCCGACGGCGGCTTCACGAACATGATCCTCGACGACGGCGGGGACGCGACTCTGCTTCTTCACCTCGGCGCCCGCGCCGAGGCGGACATCCACGTCCTCGACAAGCCCACCAGCGAGGAGGAGCGCGTCCTGTACGCCGCCATCAAGAAGCGGCTCGCGTCGCGGCCCGGCTGGTACGCCGAGCGGCTCGCCGCCGTCAAGGGCGTCACCGAGGAGACCACCACCGGCGTCCACCGCCTCTACCAGATGCACAAGCGCGGCGACCTGAAGTTCCCCGCCATCAACGTCAACGATTCCGTCACCAAGTCGAAGTTCGACAACCTGTACGGGTGCCGCGAGTCGCTGGTGGACGGCATCAAGCGCGCCACCGACGTGATGATCGCGGGCAAGGTCGCCGTCGTCGCCGGCTACGGCGACGTGGGCAAAGGCTCGGCCCAGGCCCTGCGCGCCCTCTCCGCCCAGGTGTGGGTCACCGAGATCGACCCCATCTGCGCGCTGCAGGCCGCGATGGAAGGCTACCGCGTCGTGACGATGGAGTACGCCGCCCACAAGGCCGACATCTTCGTGACGACCACCGGCAACTTCAAGGTCATCACGCACGCCCACATGGCCAAGATGAAGAACCAGGCCATCGTCTGCAACATC